>NZ_JBQSVT010000018.1:0-83477 GCF_052376555.1 Specibacter sp. AOP5-B1-6 | reverse complement strand
CCACGCGTTTGGGGCCCGCAGCGAGCGTGCGGGAGGGTGTTAGTTGCGGACCATGCTCAACTTCCACAGCTCCGGGCCGTCCTCAACGTAGGACACGGCGAACTTGCCGGGGGAGCGCTGGTCCAGTTGGGCCAGCAGCGGGAGCGGGTTGTGGTTGGCGATCAGCAGAATCCCCTTGCCGGCGTTCAACCCCTCGAGCGCACCAAAAATCGTTGCGTGGCGGATCGCGTGCGGGATGACCCGGGTGTCCAGCTCCGAGAGGCCGGGTTCGTCATGCCCGCCGCAGGCACAGCCGCCCGACGCCGGAACCTGGCCTTCCGCGGCGTCGCTGTCCGCTGCGGTGTTGCCTGAAGCGGCGGCGGCACGGGCAGGCAGGAGCTCCGCCAGGGAGACGGCTGCGTCCTGCGCCAGTGCGGGCAGGACCAGTTCGGTGGACTCTTCCACGAATGCTGCGGCAGCTTCCTGGAGCCGGCCGTCGGCGTGGATCATCGTGAGAGGGGATTCCTGGGTCTCAAGGAACCTCGTCGTGGAGACCAGGCGGGCGCTGTGTGCAGCGGCGACTCCGGCAATGACATTGTCCGCCGCGGAGGTGCCCGTGTCGGGGAACGCCGCGGCGAGTGCTGCGGCAAGCGGCAGCAGTTCCCGTTCGGCAAAATTCACCAGCGCTCCCTGGTCTGCTTCTGCGAGCTCACCGCCGGCGGGGTTGCCAGCCGCGGCAAGCAGGTTCTGGCTCAAGGTGCCCAGCGTCCCGGCGGCTTCCGCCAGCCGGGTGCGGGCATCCTCCAGGGCTGCGGCCTCAAGGGAGGAAGATGCGAGAACAAGATTATTCACGGTGGAAACCTTTCGTTGCTGCACGGGTTAACGCGGGATGGCGATTATGCGATTATATTACTACACTTAATTCCGTGGAAAATAAACAGCGTGCAGCACTGCCAAACGGTCCCAGGCCCGGCGATACAAAGCCTGTGGCGCCCATTTCCAGGGCGCGCGCTGCGGTGCTGGCCAGGCTGCGGCAAAACGAGGGCACGTTGAGCGTTGAACAGTTGAGCGCTGAGACAGGCCAGCACGCCAACACCGCGCGCGAGCATCTGGAAGCGCTTGTCGGCGACGGCTACGCGAGCAAGACCGCGGCGGCCAAGGAAGGAAGGGGCAGGCCGGCCTGGCTGTATGCGGCGACCGCCGTTCCTGCGGGACCCGTGGGATACGCTGCGCTGGCGGCAGCGCTGGCCCAACATCTGTCCCGCCACTGCGACAACCCCGCCGCAGAAGGTGAAGCAGCCGGCCGGGCCTGGGCCCGCGCCATGCCGGAAGCCGGCAACAACACCGCCACCGGTACAAGCAGCCGCACCGGCGGCAGGTCCGCCCGAAAACACGTGGTCACGGCGCTTGAACAGGCAGGATTTGGTGTCCGGGGAAATCGCGATGCCACCGAGCTTGCACTGACAACCTGCCCCATCGTCGAGGCGGCCAGGGACAACCCCGACGTGGTGTGCGCCGTGCATCTGGGCCTGGTGAAGGAGCTCCTGGCCGGCAGCGGACTGCCCGAGAGCCAAGTGGAATTGTTGCCGTTTGCCGGCCCCGGCGTGTGCACCCTGCACCTGCCGGCAGGCGCGTCCCCGACAGCCACAACTTCCGCAACCCCGTGACAGGGCCCAGCCCCGCGGGCCGGAATGCAGCCCCCGCCCGAACCGCAAACCCACGAACAGCAAACCCACGAACAGCGAACCCGCGAAACTCAAAGCCCGGGCGCAGAGGCGGACTCCTGCGCAAACCGGCCTTCCGGATGGTGTTCCTGCTCCCCGCCGGGGCGGCCCTGCTGATTGGCCTCAACGCGGGCCTGCAGCTGCTTGGTGCGGATGCGCCCCTGAAGGTCGACCGCTTCCCGCAGGTTCACGGCATGCTGCTCGTGCTCAGCTTTGTGGGGACCGTCATTGCGCTCGAACGTTCGGTGGCCCTGAACAGGGCGCTGGGCTACGCCTCCCCGGCACTCCTGGGCGTTGCCGGTCTCCTCATGATTTCGCCGCTGGACCTCTGGATCGGCAAGACCGTCCTGCTGGCCGGAACCATTGCCATGGCCCTCGTCTACATCCCGTTGTGGCGGCGCCAATACGACAACGTCGTGCTCATCCAGATCCTGGGTGCTGTGGCTGCAATCGCCGCCGCCGGACTGTGGCTGCGGGTGCCGTCCATCCCCGTTGTGCTGCCGTTCCTTGTCACCTTTGTGGTGCTGACCATCGCCGGGGAGCGGCTGGAACTGGCCAGAATCGGGATTGGCAGCCCAAAGGCTGAGCCGCTTCTGCTGGCTGCAGGTTTTGTCCTGCTCGGTGCCACCGTGGCCACCCTGCTGTGGCCCGCCGTCGGCTATCCGCTCTACGGGGTGGCCTTGCTGGCGTTGGTCGGCTGGCTCCTCGGGTACGACGCCGCCCGGAAGTTGATCCGTTCCACCGGCCTGCCGCGCTACATTGCCGCGTGCCTCCTGGCCGGCTATGGCTGGTTGGCGGTGGCCGGCGTCGTGCTCGCCCTGCATGACGGGCCGCTGACCGGCCCCTCCTACGACGTCGCCGTCCACGCGGTGTTCCTGGGCTTCACGATCTCCATGATCATGGCCCACGCTCCGGTGATCCTGCCCGCCGTTCTCCGCAAGCCGCTGCCCTACACCTCTGGGTTTTGGCTGCCGGCGGGGCTGCTGCACCTCTCGCTGGTGATTCGGCTGGCACTGGGCGACGGCGCGGGCCTGCACGGCGCCTGGGTCACCGGCGGCGTGCTGAACGTCATTTCGATCCTGTTGTTCGCCATCCTGGCGATATGGCAGGCCACCCATGCGCAGAAGGCAGCAGCGTGAACATCGGCTCCGCACCCACGAGTGGCATCCCCGTTCCGGCGAACGGCAAATCACCCATGAACCGGGCCGGCTGGCATCTGCGGGCCAACGCACCGGCGGTGTTTTGGCTCGTGGCGCTGGTCGTTGTGGTGTTGATCCACCGCAGCATTCCCGTTTCCGGCTGGCTCATGGTGCACCTGCTGCTGCTGGGCGCGGCCACAAACTCGATCCTCGTCTGGAGCTGGCACTTCGCCCAGGCGCTGCTGCGCGGGCCGACGCCAAACAACCGCGCCATGGTCGCCAGGCTGATTGCGCTCAACGTGGCGGTTGCGGCGGTGGTGGTCTCGATGGTGCTCGACGTTTGGGCGCTGACGCTCCTGGGCAGCATCGGCGTCGGGCTCGTTGTGGCCCTGCACGCCGTGGCGTTGGGGCTGCGCGCCCGGAAGGCGCTGCCGTCGCGCTTCGGGCCCACCGTTTGGTACTACGTGGCCGCCTGCCTGCTGCTGCCGGTGGGGGCCGGCGTCGGCGCCGCGCTCGCAGCCAACCCCGCCGGCGGAGTGCATGTGCGCCTGCTGCTGGTCCACATGGGCGTGAACGTGCTCGGCTTTGTCGGCCTGGCCGTGCTGGGCACGTTGATGACGCTGCTGCCAACCATGCTGCGCACCAGGGTGGCCGACGGCGCCGAGGCAGTCGCGCGCCACGGTGCGGTTCCGCTGGTGGCAGGTGTGCTGCTCACAGCCGCCGGGGCGGGGGCCGGGGTGATGTTCCTGTGCACCGTCGGGCTGCTCATTTACCTGGGCGGCGTGGTGTACATTTGCGTGCCGCTGGCCAAGGTTGTGCGGGCCAAGCCACCAACCACTTTCGCGCCATTGTCGGCCGTCGCCGCGCTGCTCTGGCTGGCCGTCGGGCTCGCCTGGCTGCTGCTGTTGACGCTCACAGCCGACAGCTGGGACGGCCTGCACCGGGGGATCGAGGCCGTGGTTCCGGTGCTGGCGGCAGGATTTGTGGCGCAGGTGCTGGGCGCGGCACTGACGTATTTGGTGCCGGTGGTGTTGGGTGGCGGCCCTACTGCCGTCAAGCGCAGGGCGGCGGTGCTCGACAAGGCCGGCTGGTTCCGGGTGGTGCTGACAAATGTTGGCCTTCTGGTTTCGCTCCTGCCGGTGCCGAGCCTGGTGCGGGTGGGGACCTCGTTCCTGGTGCTGGCCGGCCTGGCCTGGTTCCTGCCGCTGCTGGGCATGGCACTGTTGGGCAAGGCGCCGGTGAAGTCCGAGGGCGTCGGGACCGTTGCCAGCGCCGGGACCGCCCGCGGAAGTGCAGGGAACGCCGGCCCGGAAACGGCGGCGTTTGACCCTGCCCCGCGCAAACGGGCAGGCATGGCAGCCGCCGGACTGGCCGTCGTCGTGCTTGTCATTGTGGGCGGGATTGTTGCCGATCCGCAGTCCCTCAAAGGGCTGAACCAGGCCGCGCCGGCGGCTGTCACAGCGACGGGACAGACGACAACGGTGGACATGACCATGAAGAACATGCGCTTCCACCCGGACACGGTGGAGGTGCCTGCGGGCAACAAGCTCGTGATCAACCTGGTCAACGAGGACAACATGGTGCACGACCTCGTCACGGAACTGGGGACCGATTCCGGGCGGCTGTATCCGGGGGGCCAGGCGGTGGTTGATGTGGGCGTGGTCGGCGCCGCCATCGATGCCTGGTGCAGCGTGGCCGGGCACAGGCAGCAGGGCATGGTGCTCAGCATCGTGGCCACCGGCGTACCCGCTGCGGCGCCCTCGGAGACGCCCTCGGATCAAGCCGGGATGCCCGGCATGGACCACGGTTCCGGGGCCGGCGACGGACCGTCCGCCACCTTTGACTTCATGAAGGAACCAGCCGCTGGTTTCACCGCCCGCGACGCCGTCCTGCCGGCCCTGCCTCCTGCTGCTGAGAGCGGGACGGTGCATGAATTAACCATGAAGGTCACGGAGGAGGAGCGTGAGGTGGCGCCCGGTGTCCGGCAGAAGCTGTGGATGTTCAACGGGACCGCGCCCGGGCCCACCCTGCGCGGCAGAATTGGCGACAAGTTCAAGATCACGCTCGTCAACGACGGCTCGCTCGGGCACTCGATCGACTTTCATGCCGGTGCCCTGGCCCCGGATCAGCCCATGCGGACGATCAATCCGGGGGAGTCGCTGACGTATTCATTCACTGCCACGCGTGCCGGCATCTGGATGTACCACTGCAGCACCATGCCCATGAGCCAGCACATTGCGAACGGCATGTTTGGCACCGTCGTCATTGACCCGCCGAACCTCGCACCGGTGGACAAGGAGTACCTCCTGGTCCAGTCCGAGATTTATGCCGGCCCCCAGGGCGGCGTTGCCGACCTGGCCAAGATCCAGGCGGAAACGCCCGACGCCGTCGTGTTCAACGGCTACGCCAACCAGTACAAGTTCAGTCCGCTGCCGGCGAAGGTTGGCGGGCGGGTGCGGATCTGGGTGCTTGACGCCGGACCGAACCGGGCGTCGTCGTTCCATGTGATCGGCGGCCAGTTCGACACCACGTGGAGCGAGGGCCGGTTCCTTTTGGACGGCTCGGATCCCACGGCAGGCGCGCAGGTCCTGCCGCTGGCCCCGGCGCAGGGAGGCTTCGTGGAGCTTTCATTCCCGGAGGCCGGCAACTATCCGTTTGTCTCGCACAGCATGGTCGACGCCGAACGCGGCGCCGCCGGGGTGTTCCACGTGGTCAAGTAGCCCGGTCTGAACGGCGTCAGCCATCGGAGCCCGTATGGACCTTGCGTGACGCGGCGGCCACCACAAACGATCCCACCAAGCCTATGAACAAGAACCCGGCCGCGGCCAGGACCGAGGCGCTGACGGCTTGGGCAAAGCCGCTGGACAGCGCGTCAACGGCTGCCGGTCCGGCACCGCCCAGCGGCCCGTGGGTTCCCAGCTGGGACAGTTGCGGCACGACGCCGCCGGCGGAGTCACGCAGCTGTCCCGCCAAGGTGTCGACCTGGTTGGCCGGGACGCCGGGGACGCCCGCCAGCAGCCCGGTGGCCCGGGACACCGCAAAGTGCGCCAGCACGCTGCCCATGACCGCCGAACCCAACGCCGCGCCCAGCTGCCTCACGGTGCTCTGGGTGGCTGATCCCTGGCCCGAAACAGCTGTGGGAATGTCAGCCAAAACCGTCCCGGTCAACTGGGCCGACGCCAAGCCGAGCCCCAGGCCGTAAACCACGAGCAGGGCGGCAATGAGCCAGACGGAGGTGGTTGAGGTAATCAGCAAACCAAGGGCAAGGACCCCTGCTGTCTCCAGCCCCAGGCCGATGATGACAACAGTGGGCGGTCCCATCCGTGCGGCCAGGTGGCGGGCCGACGCCCCGGAAAAGAAGGCGCCAAGGGCCATGGCGGCCAGAACAAATCCCGCGTTGAGCGTGCCAAGTCCCAGGATGTTGATCAAGTACAGCGGCAGCACGAGGAGCAGCCCAAATTCACCAATCGCAACCATGGCGGCGACGGCGTTGCCCCAGGAAAACGTCCGCACCTTGAACAAGGTCAGGTCCAGGATGGCCGAGCGGCCAATCCGGGCCCGGTGTTTTTCCCACAACACGAACCCTGTCAGCAGAATGAGGCCGGCGGCGAGGGTGAGCGGAACGGCGGAGATGTCCGCATCGGCCGGCCAGCTGACGGGCCCGAGCTTCAAGGCGGACGTGGCGGACCACCAACCCAGAGTTGGACCTTCGATCAAGGCAAACACGAACAAGCCGAATCCGCCGGCGCTGAGCAGCAGGCCGAGGATGTCGAGTCCGGCCTTGTCATTGGGGGAGCGGGTTTCCGGAACAAAAAGCACCGCCCCGACCAGCACGGCCAGGCCCAGCGGTATGTTCACGATGAAGATCCACTGCCACGCAAACGATGAGGTCAGCCAACCGCCCAGCAGCGGACCGATGGCCGCCATCCCGGAGATGACAGCGCCCCAGATGGCAAACGCCGTCGTCCTGTCCTTGCCAAAGAAGGTGGAATTCACGCTGGACAGGGTCGCCGGAAGCACCGCCGCACCGCCCACGCCTTGCAGGACGCGGCTGAGAATCAACCCGCCGGCGTCGTGCGAGAGGGCGGCGAAGATGCTGCCCGCCATGAACAAGACCACGCCAACCATGAACAGCTTGCGCCGTCCGACCCTGTCGCCGAGACGCCCGCTGGTCAGCAGCAGGGCCGCAAGGACCACTGAATACAGGCTGTTGACCCACTGGGCCTCGTTCAGGTCAAGGTGCAAATCGTCGATGATCGTGGGCAGTGAGACCCCCACGATGGTGCCGTCGATGACAATCATCGACAGGCCGGCCGCGAGCACGCCCAGCCCCGCCCACTTGTTCCGGGACGTTCCTGCCGCGGGCTCGCCCTTGTTTAGCTGCTGCATAAATTCAAACTATGCCCGACGGCGGCCGGAACCATCAACCATCCGGTTGATTCATGCCTGCCGGGTTACGACCAGGTGTTGTCCCCGCGCAGGCTGGCGTCGGCGCCGCCATCGGTGTAGATGACCTGGCCCGTGGTGTGCGTGTTTTCTTCGCTGGTCAGCCAGGCGAGCAACCGGGCAATGACGATGGCATCCGAGTGGCCGTTCAAGGGCATCGGCACGTTGGCATCCACCATGGCGCGGCCTTCCGGGGTTGCCAGCAGCTTCTCCGTCATGGGTGAAACAACCGTCCCGGGGGCCACTGCATTCAGCGGAATGCCGGCGCCGGCGAAGCGCGGTGCAATGGCTTCACGGCGGACCCAGCGGCTCAGTGCGCGCTTGCTTGACGGGTAGTTGAGGTAGCCGGTTTGTGGGCCCTTGGCGGCCAGCGCGGCGCCGATCTGAACTGTCAGTGCTTCGTCGCCGGCCAGCATGGCGTCGACTTGTTCGGCCGAGTTGGCCTGCAGTGACGCCATGGAACTGACGACGGCGGCACGCGGGCTGGCGCTCCTGGCGAGAGCGGGGGCCAGGTGGTCCAGGAATTCCGTGACGCCAAAGAAGTTGACGCTTGCCGTCAGGGGGATGGGCGCGGAGATTCCTGCGCAGGCGATGACGGCGTCAATAGTGCCGTTGGCCGCGGCCAGGGCTGCGTCGGCCGCGGCGCTGCGCCCCTCCCGGGTGCTGAGGTCGGCTTCAACTTCGGCGCCCTTCAGGTCAACACCGATTACTGTGGCTCCGCGTTCGCGCAACAGTTCGGCGGTGGCCAGGCCGATGCCTGAACCGGCTCCGGTGATGACATAGCTGCGGTTGGTGGCGTTGGCGTTCATTGGTGATCTCCTTGTGTGGCTTGGGCTTGTGTGGATTGTGCCGGGGTCTGTGCCGGCTGTGGTGGGGCGTTTCTTAGGTGGGCGGAAAGGGCTGTGGTGGACTGCTCCAATTTGCCCAGCAGACGCACCAGGTCGTGCCGTTCCGTGTCGTCCCAGCCGGTCAGAAGTTCGTCGACCAGGGAGTCGCCGGCCTGAACAAAGAGGTTGGCCACGGCCGTCCCGGACGGCGTGAGCGTGATCAGGTTGGCACGGGCGTCGGCCGGGTCGGGGATGCGTTCCACAATGCCGTGCGTGGTGAGCCGGGCCAGGATTTTGCTGACGTTGGACGGGCCGGTGACCATTTGCCGCGCGAGCTCTGAGGGCCGCCAGGGGCCGCCGCCGGCAAGCAATGTGATGACCGTGATGGAGCCGGGATCCAGTTGGAGCCCTTGGCGGGCAACCACAGCCGTGAGGAAGTCGGGCGCGCTCCATTGGCCAACGATGCGGATGAGGGAGCTCATCAGCGCGTTGCTGTAGGGGTTGACCGGCGTGGGGTTCGGGTTCTGCGGCGTAGCCATTGCGGACCTCCTGAGGTGACGGAACTGAAAGGCGACTGAACGGGACTGAACTGAACTGAAGCACCCTATTTAGTGTCCTGAAGACAGGATATCATCGATTGCCAGCTGGAGAATGGAATCGACCGCCCAAGGTCCCTCCGGTGACCTTCCACAAGCCCGCCGCCAAGCCCTCCGGAATTCCGGGCCGCGCCCGAAGCGGTCCTTAATGTGCACCGGGGTGGGCGTTCCGGTAAACTCGGGACGTAAGACCCCCTTGATCGCTTGCCGGCCCGCAGCATTTGCTGGGGCAGGCCTGTGGTTCCCAAGGGGCATTTTCGTGCCCGGACGCTGTGCGGCGGATCCTCCGCTGTGCTTTGCAGCGCCCGGCTCAACTTATGAGCAAGGGGGAGGGTCCCATGCCAGCAATCGTAATCGTCGGCGCCCAGTGGGGTGACGAAGGTAAAGGCAAGGCCACAGATCTTCTAGGTGGTTTGGTCGACTATGTTGTGAAGCCCAACGGCGGCAACAACGCAGGGCACACAGTGGTTGTCGGCGGTGAGAAGTATGAGCTCAAGCTCCTTCCCGCCGGTATTCTGAGCCCCAACGCAACACCGATCATCGGCAACGGCTGCGTGGTGAACCTTGAAGCCTTGTTTGAAGAAATTGAGGGCCTTGAGGCCCGCGGTGCGGACACGTCCAAGCTGCGCATTTCAGCCAACGCCCACCTGGTCGCCCCGTACCACCAGGTGCTGGACAAGGTCACCGAGCGTTTCCTTGGCAAGCGCGCCATTGGCACCACCGGCCGCGGCATCGGCCCGGCCTACATGGACAAGGTTGCCCGTCTGGGCATCCGCGTCCAGGACCTCTTTGACGAGTCCATCCTGCGCCAAAAGGTCGAGGGCTCGCTCAAGCAAAAGAACCAGCTTCTGGTCAAGGTGTACAACCGGCGTGACGTGGAAGTTGACGAGGTGGTGGAATATTTCCTCGGCTTTGCCGAGCGTGTGCGCCCCATGGTCATTGACGCAACGTATGTGTTGAATGAAGCCCTGGACCGCGGCGAAGTGGTGCTCATGGAAGGTGGCCAGGCCACGTTCCTGGACGTTGACCACGGCACCTACCCGTTCGTCACCTCCTCGAACCCCACCGCGGGAGGCGCCTCGGTCGGTTCCGGCATCGGCCCCACCCGCATCACCCGCGCCGTGGGCATTATCAAGGCCTACACCACGCGTGTCGGCGCCGGCCCGTTCCCCACGGAGCTGTTCGACGAGATGGGCATCTACCTGCAGAAGACCGGCGGGGAATTCGGTGTCAACACCGGACGCCCGCGCCGCTGCGGCTGGTATGACGCGCTGTTGGCCCGCCACGCCTCCCGCGTGAACGGCTTCACCGACTACTTCGTCACCAAGCTGGACGTGCTCACCGGCATCGAACAGATCCCGGTCTGCGTCGCCTACGACGTTGACGGGGTGCGTCATGACGAAATGCCCATGACGCAGACGGAATTCCACCACGCCAAGCCCATTTTCGAGTACTTCCCGGGCTGGACCGAGGACATCACCACGGCCCGCACCATGGACGACCTGCCCGAAAATGCGCGCAACTACATCCTGGCCCTCGAGAGCATGTCCGGCACCCGGATCTCCGCCATCGGCGTGGGCCCGGACCGCGACCAGACCATCGTCCGGCACGACCTCATCAGCGAGAAATAGCCCCACCTTCCCGGGACATTGCGCCCGGGGAAGGACCGGCCAAGGCGGGACGACGACGGAACTTGGGTTCCGCCGTCGTCCCGCCTTTTTGCTGTGGAGAACTTATTTGCTGTGCGCAAGATGGGCTGCGGCGGATGAATCACGGGCTAGTCTGGATGCACAGGAAATCCACCGGAAGGACCCATGGCCATGAAAGTCAGTGTTGGACAATTCAACCCAGGCGCGGACGTTGCAGAGAACCTGGCCACCATGCGCAGGCTGTCCGCAACCGCGTTGCAGGCAGGCAGCAAGCTGATCCTGTTCCCCGAAGAGGCGATGTTCTCCGTGGGCCGGGTCGTGGGCGATTTTGCCGCGGCAGTTGATGCGCACTGGACCACGTTTGTGCAGGGCCTGTCCATGATTGCCGCCGACCTCGGGATCGCCGTCATTGCCAGCGGCTACGAATCCAGCGGCGAAAGCCGCCCCTACAACACGGTTGTCGCGGTGGGCGATGACGGCGAAATTTTGGGCACGTACCGGAAACTCCACCTCTACGATGCCTTCTCCTACCAGGAATCCACCCGGATCAAGCCCAGCGACAGGGGCATCACCACCGTGGAAATTGGTGGTTTGAAGGTGGGCATCATGACCTGCTACGACATTCGCTTCCCCGAACTGGCCCGTTCCCTGGCCGTCTCCGGAGCTGACTTGATTTGCGTCTCGGCGGCCTGGTTCAAGGGCGAGCACAAGGTCGACCACTGGGAAACCCTGCTCAAGGCCCGCGCCATTGAAAACACCTGCTGGGTCGCCGCCGCCGGAACCTCAAGCAAGCATTGCATCGGGCACTCGGCCATCCTTGACCCCATGGGCATCCCGGCCAGCTTCCTCAACGACGAAGCCGAAGGCGTGGCCACGGCCGATGTGACCCACCGGCGCATCGAAGAAGTCCGGGAATTCCTCCCCGTACTGCTGAACCGGCGTCTTGAAAACAGCTCAGTGGTGGTCCCGGCCGGCTGAAAGTCGGCGTTGACGTGGTTACCCGCTGTGATTAGTGTCGAGACTAGAGGCAGGGGCAGGAGGAAACCATGAACGACACCAGAATTTGGTCAGTGTTGGAGCCGATGCATCCCGTGGCGCTTGAGGACGTGCCACTCGACGGGCAATGGCTCAAGCCGCCGTTTGCCGACGATGCGGCCGGCCGTGCCATCGTGTGCAACGACGGGGATTTCCAGTTCGTGGTCGTCAACCGCAAAAGCGGGGCCGTGCTGTTCGTCTGCGAGGACGAGGAAACCCTGATCGCCTCGTCCCTGGAATCCCTGCCAGCCATAGTCGCCGCGTGGGGATCCATTGACCGGGACACCGTGGGCCCCGAAGACGACGAGGATTTTTCAGCCGTCAAGAAGTCGTTCCAGGAACAGCTGGCGGCACTGGATCCCGCCGCTGCCGCAGCCAATGAGTTCTGGGCCCTCTACACCGGCGAGCTGACAAGCGACGACTATGTGGACATCGAGGACGAGCCGGAAGACGAAGAGGAACCGGAATCTGACTCCGGGGACAATGACCGGCCGGGCATGGACGGCTCTTTCGTCCCCGCCTGACCCGCCGCTGGCCGGAAGGCAACCTGCCTAGGCGAGCAGTTGGCGCTTGGAGGAGATCACGCCGGTGTCGAAACCGGCAAGGTTCAGCCCGCCGTGGAAGCGGGCATGCTCGATCTTTACGCAACGGTCCATGACCACATCAAGTCCTGCGGCTTCAGCCTGCGCAGCAACTTCTTCGTGCCAGGCACCCAGCTGCAGCCACAGGGTTTTGGCGCCCACGGCCAACGTCTCCGCCAAAACGGTGGGGAGGTCGTCGTGCCGGCGGAAAACATCGACAAGGTCCGGGACCTCCGGCAGTTCCGCCAGCGACTTGTACACCGGCTGCCCCAGAATTTCCGTGGCCACGGGATTCACAAAATATACCCGGTAGCGGCTCGAGGAGAGCAGATAAGTGGCCACGAAATAGCTGGCCCGCGACGGCTTGTCCGAGGCGCCCACAATGGCGATTGATTGGGTCTTGCGCAGGATGGCCAAGCGTTCCGGCGCTGTCGGACCGGCCCAGCTGCGTTCAATGGTGCTCATGCCGTTGCTCCGATCGTGCAGGACGCCGCGGCCGGGGAAGGGCTGGCCGCCGCAGAAGTGGTGGTCAGAGAGGCTTCGGCTGCCGTGAGGGCCTGGTCCAGGTCCCACAGGATGTCGGCGATGTCTTCCAGACCCACCGAGATGCGGATCAAGTCCTCGGGAACGCCGGCGGCGTCCAGCTGCTCAGCCGAGAGCTGCTGGTGTGTGGTGGATCCCGGGTGCAGGACAAGGGTGCGGGAGTCGCCAATGTTGGCAAGGTGGCTGGCCAGCTGCAAGGCGTCGATGAACGCCTTGCCCGCCTCCCGGCCGCCGCGAACACCAAAGGCAAACACGGAGCCCACCCCCTTGGGCAGGTACGCCCGGCCGCGTTCGTAATGCGGGTGGCTCGGCAGCCCGGCGAACTGGACCCAGGAAATGCGCTCGTCATGCTCCAGCCATTCCGCCACGGCCGCGGCGTTGCGCAGGTGCTCGTCCATGCGCTGCGGCAGGGTTTCCACGCCCTGGAGCAGCTGGAAAGCGGACTGTGCGGACAACGCCGGGCCGATGTCACGCAGTTGCTCGGAGCGCAGCTTGGTCAGGAAACCGTATTCGCCAAAGTTCCCCCACCAGGACACATTGCCGTAGGAAGCGACGGGCTCGGTCATGGACGGGAAGTTGCCGTTGCCCCAATTGAACCGCCCGGATTCGACGACAACCCCGCCCAGGGTGGTGCCGTGCCCGCCGAGGAACTTCGTGGCGGAGTGGATGACGATGTCCGCGCCGAAGTCAATGGGTCGGATCAGGTAGGGGGTGCTCAGGGTGGCGTCGACCACCAGGGGGACTCCGGCGTCGTGCGCCACGGCGGCCAGCCCCGCAAGGTCGGCAATGTCGCCGGAAGGGTTGGCCACGATCTCCGTGTACACGGCCTTCGTGTTCTCCCGGATCGCGGCGGCAAAGTCCGCCGGGTCGCTCGAATCGATGAACGTCGTGTCCACCCCGAAGCGGCGCAGCGTCACGTCCAGCTGGGTGATGGTGCCGCCGTACAGCTTCGATGACGCCACGATGTGGTCGCCTGCCCCGGCCAGCGCGGCGAAGGTGATGAATTCCGCTGCCATGCCCGACGACGTCGCAACCGCCCCGAGGCCGCCCTCCAGTGAGGCGATGCGCTCCTCAAAGGCGGCCACCGTCGGGTTGCCGATGCGGGAGTAGATGTTGCCGTATTTTTGCAGCGCAAACAGGTTCGCGGCGTCGTCGGTGTCCTTGAACACGAACGAGGTGGTCTGGTAGATGGGCACGGCCCGGGCGCCATGCACGGCATCGGGGGTGCCGCCGGCGTGCAGGGCCCGGGTGCGGAAGCCAAACTGGTGCTCGGCCATCAGGCGGAAGCCGTCTCGAAGCTGCTTGCCGGCAGCGAGGTGGTGTCCAGTTCGGTGCCGTGCTTGCGGGCCAGATCGGCCTCCAGCTCGCGCACGATCGGCATGACGTCCTTGCCGAACGCGGCCACCTCTTCCTGGAAGTGCAGGTAGCAGGTCAGCAGCAGGTTCACGCCGGCCTTCTTGTATTCCACGACGCGCTCGGCGATCTGTTCGGGCGTGCCGATCAGCCCGGTCTTGAAGCCGTCGTTGTACTGGACCATGTCCTCGTAGGAGGCGTCGGCCCACATGCCTTTACCGTCCTTCGTGGACGCGCCGGCTTCCTTGACGGACGCGGCGAAGCCTTCGACGGCGGGGCGGTGCGCCTTTTCCACGATTTCGCGCAGCGTGTCCTTGGCCTCCTTCTCGGAATCGCGGGCGATGACAAAACCGTTGAGCCCGAATCGGGGTGTGCGGCCAACGGTGGCGGCCGCGGCCAGGACGCCGTTGACGTTGTCGGCGTAGCCCTCAAGCGTGCGGCCGTTGGAGAAGTACCAGTCGGCCACGCGGCCGGCCGTGGCCTGGGCTGCGGTGGAGTTCCCGCCGAAGAAGATCTCCGGATGGGGGCGGCCGGGCACGGCAATGGGTCCCGGCTGCAGCGTGAACTTGTTGATGTCGTAGTACTTGCCGGCCTGGGAGAAGTCCTTCTCCGTCCAGAGCCCGCGCAGGATCTTGATGAATTCCTCGGTGCGCACGTAGCGTTCGTCGTGCTCCAGCCAGTCAAGGCCAAAGTTCGTGAACTCATCCTTGAGCCAGCCGGAGACAATGTTCACGGCGGCGCGGCCGTTGGAGAGGTGGTCCGCGGTGATCATGAACTTGGCCAGCACGCCGGGATGCCACATGCCGGGGTGGACGGCGGCAATGACCTTCAACCGTTCGGTGGCGCCCAGCAGTGCCAGTGAGAAGCTGGTGGCCTCGTGCTGCTGGTCGGCGCCGTAGCTTGCCGCGTAGCGTGCCTGCGTCAGGGCGTATTCAAAGCCGGAGTTTTCCGCGATGCGGGCCAGTTTTTTGTTGTAGTCAAAGTCCCAGCCCGTGCGCTGCTCGATCGTGGAGACGACCAGGCCCCCCGAGACGTTCGGCACCCAGTAGGCAAACTTCAACGGTGTGGCGAGTGCTTCGGGTGATGCGGCAATGCTGGTCATGGCGTGCTCCTTCGTGGCGCGGCGTCAAGGGGCCAGGCCTCTTAACCGCACGGGATGTATCCGACTATTCTTGCAAGCAATGACCAATCCGCCAAAGAATGTTTAGCCACATTGCGGAATCGTGCCTGCTGGCCGAACTATGCGCGGATTTTGGTGCTGGCTTCCGCGGTCCGTGTGGTGCTCGCCGCGCAGATCTGTTCGATGGCGGGGATGCAGTGCTCGTTCTGCAGGCTCGTGGTGTCGCCCAGCACGGCACCCTCAAACAGCTGCGCCAACAGTCTGCGCATGATCTTCCCCGAGCGGGTTTTGGGCACGTCGGGGACAAACACAATGTCGCGCGGCTTGGCGATGGGGCCGATCTGGTCAGCCACATGGGCCCGCAGTTCCGCGGCGGCGGCCTCCTGTCCCGGTGTCAAATGTGTCTGTGTCGCCGATCCGTCCCCGGCCGCAGTGATCAGCGACGTGTCATGGGGCACCACAAACGCCGTGGCTGCGTGCCCGGTTTTGGCATCGAAGGTGGGGCACACACCGGCCTCCACAACGCCGGGGTGGGACACCAGCGCCGATTCGATTTCAATCGTGGAAAGCCGGTGTCCGGAAATGTTGATCACATCGTCGGTCCGGCCCAGGATCCAAATGTCCCCGTCTTCGTCGAAGCGGGCGCCGTCGCCGGCCAGGAACCAGCCCTGCACGGCATATTTTTCCCAGTAGGAGCTGTAGTAGCGTTCCGGGTTGCCCCAGACGGTGCGGGCCATGGCCGGGCCGGTGCTGGTGAGCACAATGTTTCCCTGCACCCCGGCTGGGACGGTGGTGCCGCCGTCGTCCACCACATCCACGTCAAGACCGGGCAGTGCGCGGGTGCCGCAGCCGGGCTTGAAGGCTGCATCGTCCTGCCGCGGGGAGAGGATGGTGGCGCCCGTCTCCGACTGCCACCACGTGTCCACCATGGGGATGCCGCGCGAAGGATCGCCGGGGACCAGCGAATCTCGACCCACCTGGCTGCGCAGCCAACGCCACGTCTCCGGGTTGACGGCCTCGCCCACGGTTCCGGCCAGCCGGATGGAGGACAGGTCATGGGCGGCCGGCACGCCGTCGGGGAACCAGCCCATGAGGGAACGGACCAGGGTGGGGGCCGTGTAGTAGCTGGTGACCTTGTAGCGTTCGATGATGTCAAAGTGCCGGCCGGGGTGCGGGGCGTTGGGCACGCCCTCGTAGATGACCTGGGTGACGCCGTTGGACAGCGGCCCGTAGATCTCGTAGGTGTGCGCCGTGACCCAGGCCAGGTCCGCCGTGCACCAGTGCACATCGCTGTCGCGCCGGGCCGGGTCGGGGTTGCTGAACAGGAACTCGTGGCTCCAGGAAGCCTGGGTCAGGTAGCCGCCGGTGGTGTGGACCAGGCCCTTGGGCTGGCCGGTGGTGCCGGAGGTGTACATGATGAACAGCGGGGTCTCGGCGTCGAACGCCTGAGCATGGTGCACGCGGGGTGCGGTGTCGACGGCGTCATGCCACCAAACATCCCGGCCCGGGGTCCACGGCACGGTGTCCAGTGCATCTGTGGGGGTGGTGCGGTTGATGACGAGCACGTGTTCGATGGCGTTGCGCCCGCCCACTGCCGTGTCGGCGTTGGCCTTGACGGGCACGGTGGCGCCGCGGCGGTTCTGGCCGTCGGTGGTGACGAGCAGTTTGGCGCCGGTGTCCTCGACCCGGAATTTCAGGGCTTCGGCGGAGAAGCCGCCAAACACGAGTGAGTGCACGGCCCCGATCCTGGCGCAGGCGAGCGTGATGACAACTGTTTCCACCAGCACCGGCAGGTAGATGACCACGCGGTCGCCGGGGCCGATGCCCAGGGCTTCCAGCGCGTTGGCGGCCTGGCTGACCAGTTCGGTCAGTTCGAGGTAGCTGACGCTCCGGCGGTCGCCGGGCTCGCCCTCGAAGTGCAGCGCGACCTTGCCGCCGTTGCCTGCGGCCACATGCCTGTCCGCGCAGTTCACGGCGGCATTGAGTTTGCCGCCCTCGAACCAGCGGATCGCCGGTCCGCGCCTGGCCGCCGGGTCCGCCGGGGTTGAGGTGTGGACCGTGCGCCAGGGTTCGGCCCAGTCGAGCCGGCCGGCCGCTGCCGCCCAAAAATCGAGGCGGTCCTTTTCGTTTGTTTCCGTTGTCATGACCATTTGCGCACTGCCCATTTCTCCGCCAGGCCCAGCAGGGCGTCGGTGGCCTTGCCGAGAACCGCCAGCAGCACGATGGCCAGCAGCAGCCTGTCGGTGCGGCCGTTGTTTTGTGAATCCGTCAACAGGAAGCCCAGTCCCATGGAGGAGGCGATCAGTTCGGCAGCAACGAGGAACAGCCAGGCCTGGGCCAGGGCGAGACGCAGTCCGGAGAAGATGGCCGGGACCACGGCCGGCAGTTGCACGGTGGTCAGCAGCTTGATGCCCTTCAGCCCAAAGGCACGGGCGGCCTCCACAAGGTTTTTGTCCACGTGGCGCAGGGCCAGGGACACCGTGGTGAATACGGGGAAAAACGCACCAATCACAATCAGGGTGACCTTTGAGTCCTCGCCGATCTTCATCCACAGGATCAGCAGCGGCACCCATGCCAGGGACGGGACGGCCCGCAGGGCGCCGATCGTGGGGCCCAGCAACACCTCGGCGGCCTTGGAAAGCCCAACCAGGGCACCGAGTGAAACACCCAGTGCCGCGCCGGCAACGAATCCGATGAGCACCCGCTGCGTGGAGATCGCCACATGGCCGAACAGTTCGTTGCGTGCGATGAGCTCGGTCCCTGCCTCCAGCACCGCACGGGGCGCCGGCAGCTGGACCGGTGAGAAGAGTCCGGCGGCCGTGCTCAGCTGCCAGGCCAGCAATATCAGGGCCGGCAGCAGCAGTCCCAGGCCCAGCCGGGCCCAGCCGTTGGCCAGGTTCCGGACGGACCCGCTGCGGCGCGCGGCCGTGGTGGTGGCTGTCATCAGGCTTCCTTGATCGAGTCGGGATTTGCCTTCACGGCCAGGGAATCATCCAGGAGGGTCTCCAACGCGGTATCGACTTCAGCCTGGGTCTTGACGTCGCCGAGTTCCACAAAGGTGGGCCCGATCTTGGCCAGCACGGCGCGCTGCTTGTCCCCGGGAATCCCTGACACGTCGAGGTTGCTGCGCTCGAGAATCACCGTGTTGGCCACGGCGGGCTTGAGCCCGGCGGCGTCGGCCAGGATTTGTGCCGTTTCTTCGGGGTTGGCCGCGGCCCAAATGCGAGCTTTTTCATAGGCGTCCACAACGGTCTGTGCCAGTTCGGGCTTGTCCTTCAGGAACGACTCGGTGGCGTTCAGGAAACCGTAGGTGTTGAAATCCAGATTGCGGTAGAAGAGCGTGGCGCCTTCCTGTTCGGCGGCCGCCATGATGGGGTCCAAGCCGGACCAGGCATCCACGGAACCGTTCGCCAGGGCTGCGCGGCCGTCGGCGTGCTGGAGGTTCTCCACTGTCACGTCCTTCGTGCTCAGCCCAGCTTCCTCCAGCGCCTGGACCAGGAAGAAGTACGGGTCGGTTCCCTTGGTGGCAGCCACGGACTTGCCCTTGAGGTCGGCGACCGAGGTGATGGCCGAGCCCTTGCCGGTGACCAGTGCCGCCCACTCCGGCTGGGAGTACAGGGAGATGGTCTTGATGGGGGATCCGTTGGCGCGGGCCAGCAGCGCGGCGGAGCCGGCCGTGGATCCAACATCGACGGCACCGGCGCGCAGCGCCTCGTTGGCCTTGTTTGAACCTGCGGACTGCAGCCATTTCACGGTGACACCCTTGTCCGCCAGGGTCGCCTCCAGCCAACCCTTTTCCTTGATGACCAGGCTCAACGGGTTGTAGGTGGCAAAGTCGATGGTCAGTGTGCCGGACCCGCCGCCATTGCCGGCTGCGTCGGTGGCTGCGTTTTCACCGGCGCAGCCGGCCAGGGCCAGAGCGGAGACAGCGGCGGCGACGCTTAGGAAGGAACGGCGGTTGACAGAGTGTGAAACAGGCATGAGGGTCCTAAAAATGGTTGCGGTGGTGAAAGTGTGTGAAGCGCAGCTGCGCAGGAGTGCAGGTGCGCTCGAATGGGGAGGCTAGTGGCCGTCGACGCCGAGACTGGCCAGCAGCGAACTGCGCAGGCCGGCCAGTTCTGTTGACGCCCGGGCGCGGGGGCGCGGGCCGGGCACTTCGACCGTGCGCACAATGGTGGACCCTGGGCGGTCTGTTCCGTCCGGTCCGAGCAGGATGATGCGGTCGGCCAGCTGCAGCGCCTCATCGACGTCGTGGGTGACCAGCAGGACGGTTGCGGGCTCGGCGGCGTGCACATCCAGCAGCAGGTCCTGCATGGTGATCCGGGTCAGGGCGTCCAGGGCGCCGAAGGGTTCGTCCAGCAGTAAAACGCCGGGATTGCGGGCGAGGGCGCGGGCCAGGGACGCCCGTTGTGCCATGCCGCCGGAAACCTCCCGAGGCCTGTGCCCGGCGAAATCCGACAAGCCCACCAGTTTCAGCAGTTGTTCCACCGCTCGGCGGCTGCGGGTGGCGTCCGCGTCGGAGGGCACACCAATCGCCACGTTTCCGGCGATCGTCCGCCAGGGCAGCAGGCGGGGCTCCTGGAATGCCACGGCACAGCGCGCATCAATGCCGGACACGGTGGTTCCGTCGATGGACACGGCGCCGGTGCTCGGGGCATCGAGCCCGGCCACGGCACGCAGAAGAGTGGATTTCCCGCAGCCCGAGGGTCCGAGCAGGGCAACAATCTCCCCGGCCCGCACGTCAAACGAAACATCACGGAGCACCGTGTGGGTGCCGGCCCCGGAGCCAAAGGAACGGCCCAGCTCATGAAAGGACACCGGCATGGCGGCCGTGCCCCGCGGATCAAAGACTGGCGGGGACGCTGAGGCTGAGACTGGTGTGGGCGGCGAAAGTAAAGCAGACATGGCAACACTCCATCGGTCCTGGCGGTAGCACCCTGCCGGTATCGACACCCACAAAGGGGGCCGACCAGGGTTGCTGCGGCGTCGTTGAGCCAGATCTCTCAGCCGCTCGGGATGGTCACCTTCAGACTAGGGCCCGGCACCGGACCGACAGAAATTGGCGGACGTGCAGCGGTTCGCGAAGCGTAACAATTCAATTGGCCGACCTCTGCAGGGACGGCATAAGCTCAGCTCATGGCACATGTAAACGACCCCGCAACCATTCGCCGCCTGCTGACAACGCCGGGCCGCTGGGCGGTGGTTGGACTCTCCAACAATCCCCGCCGCGCCGCCGTCGGCGTTTCCTTGTTTTTGCAGCAGCACCTGGGCCAGGAGATCATCCCGGTCAGCCTCAAGGGCGACGACGTCCACGGCGCAACGGGCTATAAAACACTGGCGGAGATCCCGGGCCGCATTGATGTTGTTGACTGTTTTGTGAATTCCACGAGGGTTGGCGACGTGGTTGACCAGGCAATTGCGGTGGGCGCCCGGGCCGTCTGGCTGCAGCTGGGTGTCATCGACGAGGCGGCGGCACAGCGGGCAGTGGACGCCGGCCTGGATGTCGTCATGGACACCTGCCCCAAAATCGAGGCTGCCGCACTGGGCCTGTAGCCGCACTGCGCTGGCGGCAGCGGGGATTATTTCCAGAGCCGGCTGCTGGCCAGTGCCGCACCTTCGCCAAGTGCCGCCAGCTTGGCTGCCGCAATCTGCGGGTGCACGCGGCCGCCGAGTCCGCAATCAGTGGAAGCGATGATGCTTTCTCGCCCCACCACCGAGGCAAAGCGTTCAATGCGGTCGGCCACAAGTTGCGGGTGTTCAACCACGTTTGTTGCGTGCGAGACGACGCCCGGCACAATCGACTTGCCCTCGGGCAGCTTGGTGTCCTGCCAGATCTTCCACTCATGTTCGTGGCGGACGTTGGCTGCCTCGAAGGAATATGAGCCCGCGTTGATATTCAGCATGGTGTCAACCAACTCGGGGAACGGCAGGTCTGTGGTGTGCGGGCCGTGCCAGGACCCCCAGCACAAGTGGAAGCGGATCTGGTCTTGCGGCAATCCACGCAGTGCGTAGTTCAACGCCTCAACCCTGATTTGGGTGAACTTCAGGTAGTCCTCAATCGAGGGGGCCGGGGTGATCTGATCCCAGTTCTCGGCGATCGAGGGGTCATCGATCTGCAGCGTCAACCCGGCGTTGATGACGGCAGTGTATTCCTCACGCAACACATCGGCGCAGGCGTAAATGAACTCTTCCTCCGTGGCATAGTGCTCGTTGGAGATGCGGGAGGCGCTGCCGGGAGACAGTGCGGCGACGAAACCTTCCTCGACGCCTGCCCGGGCCATGCCGGTGGTGAGGTTCTTGATGTCGGAGGCGACGGCGTCGTGCCCGGTGTAGGTCAGGGGACCGGTGCACTTGGGGAACAGTTTTGCGCCGGCGGAGAAGATGCCGGAGGCGGGGTCGTTGTAGGCCTCGGCAAAGATGGTGCGGTCGCGGCGGTGCACAAAGCCCGTCAGGGCAATGTTGCCGGGCGTCGACTCGACGGGGTCGAGAGCCCATTTTTGGTCCGCGTCCAGCTCCAGTCCGCCCATGCGGGCGAAGGAGTAGGACCACCAGGCGCCGTAATCGACGGCGGTGGACATGGCATGGCCGAACTCGCCATCGTTGACGATGTCAATGCCGGCGGCTTGTTGGCGTGCCACCACGTCAACGACGGACTCCTGCAGCAGCAACTCAAATTCCGCCGTGGCACCGTCGGCTTCCTTCACCTTATTGGCGGCGAGCAGGGCGGGCGTGCGGGGCAGCGAACCGGCATGGCTGGTGCGGATGTGGGTGGTATTTAAAGACACGAGTGGATTCCTTTCCATCGTTTCTGGCGGTAGCACCGTTCCTTGGCCTGCCGAAGTAATTCGGCGGGCGTTGGAGGGTTGCTGCGGCGTCAACAAGCCAGGTCTCTCGGCCGCTCTGGATGGGATGTGTGTCAGCCTAGCGTCCGGCAACGCCCCGCAAAAATTGTTTGCCGCATGTGACGCGCAGGACCCGTCAGCCAGATTATGATCAAACCATCGCGGCAATGCCCGCGCACCGTTCCTGACAGTCGATGCTGAACGCCCAGAAGGAAGACATGCCGCACCATCTTGACCATTCGCGCCGCCGGGCACGCTGGATGGGGTTCTTGATACTCGCCGTGGCCGTTGCCCTGATGGTCGCCGGTTTCTGGTGGGTCGCCGCAACGACCAGCTTGGGCGGGGACCCAGCCCTTCCGGCGGCAAGCGCAGGGGATGCCGGCAGCAGCGCGGCGACGGCCCCGTCTGCCACGCCAGTCGCGTCAGGCCCGTCTGCCACGCCAGCCCCGCCGAGCACGGCGAAAACTGCCTCGGCGGACCCGACGGGGGCCCCGGCGTCGGACATTCCGGCAAGCACGCCGGCGATCGATCCGGTGACTGATCCGGTGACAGGGAGGGTCAGCACCCTCGACGGGCTCGTGCCGGACTACGTCCTGCCGCCAATCGAAAATGGGCTGGCCCCTGTGCTGACCAAGGTGCCCACCGAGCAAAAGGTGGTGTTTCTGACCATTGACGACGGCGCCCTGAAGAGGGACTCGGATTTGGCGCTGCTGGAGAAGAACGGCATCAAGGCGTCGCTGTTTCTGGCGCACACATTCGTTGCGGGCGATCCCCAGTATTACCAAAAATATGTGTCGGCCGGGCACTTGATCGAGAACCACACCATGACCCACGACCTGGGTTTCATCAAGTTGAGCTACGAACAGCAAAAAGCAGAGATCTGCGGCATGGCCGATTACGAGGAGCAGCAGTACGGACGTCGGCCGATGTTCTTCCGGCCACCCGGTGGGCCCTACACGCAGGCCATCCGACAGGCCGTGGCGGAGTGCGGCATGAAGGCGATCATTGACTGGGAAGCCAAGGCGAACGCCGGTGGCATGGACTATCAGATCGGGGCCGGGCTGCGGCCGGGGGACATTGTCTTGATGCACTTCCGGCCGGAGTTCCCGGACGACCTTGGCGCATTTCTGCAGGCGCAAAAGGCTGCCGGACTCAAGGTTGTGCTGCTCGAGGACTACCTGGCCACTCCATAGCCTGACGGCTGGGGAACCGGCACGTGCCGCCGGGCTCTTCAACGGGTAGCGTTGATGCCATGACGCGCATTGTTTACTACACGGCGGCAACGCTGAACGGCTATCTGGCGGACCGGAACCACTCGCTGGACTGGCTCTTTGCCGTTGACGACACGGACGGGCCGGACATTGCGGGATTCATGGACACCATGGGCGTCTTTGTGGAGGGTTCCTCCACCTACGAATGGGTTCTCAAGGCGGAGAACCTGCTGGCCGAGCCCGCCAAATGGCAGCAGTACTACGGAAGCAAGCCCACTTACGTGTTCACCTCCCGGACGCTGCCCGTGCCTGAAGGGGCGGATGTGCGCTTCGTCAACGGTCCTGTCGCCGATGTGCTGGACGAGATCAAGGATGCCGCCGGCGACCTGGACGCGTGGGTGGTTGGCGGCGGCGACCTGGCCGGGCAGTTCCTGGATCTTGGGGCACTGGACGAACTCGTCGTCACGATCGCCCCGGCCGCACTGGTTGGCGGGGCGCCGCTGCTGCCGCGCAATGTGGGGGCCGACAGGCTCAAGCTGAGCGCCGCCAGCAAGCACGGGGAGTTCGCGATGCTGAGCTACGCAGTGCTCAGCGCCGCAGCGTCCGGCTCCGCAGCGGCCGGCGAAGAAGCACGGACGCAGCCATGAGCCTCAATGCGGAATCCTTGCGTGCGGCCGCGCTGGCCCTGGCCGGTGCCTACGAGGACTTCCCCTTTGGGCCCGAACTCAGCGTGTTCAAGGTCAGGGCCAGCAGCGGCGGCGAACAACGCACAGGCAAGGTGTTTGCCCTGGGCGACCTCAACGTGCCGGCGCTGTCCATCAGCTTGAAATGCGATCCGCTGCTGGCTGCGCAGTTGCGCACCGCGCACGCGGGCATCGTCCCGGGCTACCACCTGAACAAACGGCACTGGAACACCGTGGACTGCACGGCGGTGGACGCGGACATGGTGTTGGACATGCTGGAGGATTCCTACGACCTTGTGGTGGACGGCCTGCCCAAGAAACAACAAACCGCCTTGAAATGGAGTGCACGTGTTGCCAAAAGCTGACCGCGGCCGCCTGGATTATCCCTGCCTCGGCCTGACCCGGCTGGCGGCGCAAAAACCTGCCGGTGCGGTGGAGTGGCCCAAGGGATTTGACCACGTGGACAAGACCATCCTGGTGGGGCACGGTGCCGAGGCCTTTGCGGCCCTGGCCGAAGGCATCATGACCTGGCAGATCCAGCAGCGTGCCGGCCTGCAGGTCACGGCGCCTCCCCGGGCAATTGTTGGCGCCCGGGTCGTCAGCGGTTTTGGGGTGGGCCGCCTTCGACTGCCGGTGCCCTGCGAAGTGGTGTGGACGGTGGAACCTCAAACGATGTCAGGCCCCGACGGGGCTGAGGCAACGATGGCAGGCTTTGGGTACGGAACCCTGCCCGGACACCCGGCGCTGGGCGAGGAGGCCTTCACCGCCATGCAAACATCCGACGGCGGCGTCCACTTCAGGCTCCTGGCGTTCAGCAAGCCTGCCGGATTCATCTATTCACTTGGTTCCCCGGTCACCAAGCTCACCCAGGCCGGAGTCACCCGCTCCTACCAGCAGGCGGCACGCGCACTGGCGGGCGGCTTTTAACTTCTGCGGGAAAACGCCGTTATGATTTGTGCCCCAGCCACTCTTTAACACTGAGAGTCAATGGCTTTCCGCACGGAGTTGGCCCGATACGGGACTGACACGCTGCGACCGGCCAGTGGATGGAATGTGCCGCCGTGAAGAACCACCAGGACCATGGCATGGCAAGCTGTGTACAGGATGGGGCCAGCTTTAAACGGTCCCCTTTGGTTGCCCCTGCACTGGCTGGGTCGCGGCGTGATGTCCCCGAGGTTGCGTTGGTGTACTTGGCGGACCGGACTGAAGCCGCCGTGGGGGAAACCGTCAGGTTCACGGCATGGCTGCTGAATGCCACGGACGAGACGCTCACTGACATTTCCCTGCTCCCCAGGTCACTGACGAACGGCCGCCTCGACCACCTGGCGTACGCCACCACCCCAACGGCGGCGGAACTTTCAGGCCGCACGCTCGGGCCGCGCCAGTGCTTGAGTTTCACGTTGACGTACAAGCCCACATCAACCGATGCCCTTGACGACGGACTGATCATCAGTGCCCTGCAGGCAGAGCTGTCATCCCCCCGGTACGGCCGGATGCGGAGCGAATGCGATGCCATGGCAACCGTGCACAACTAACATCCGCACAAAGGAAAAACCCCGGCCAACTCGTGAGGAGTCGGCCGGGGTTTTTGCTTCGGAACTAGCCGAAGTACTTCGGCAGGGTTCCCTCGTGTGCTTCGCGCAGTTCGTCCAACGGGGCGCTGAACAAGCCCTGGATGTCCAGGGAACCGCCGGCGGCGTCAACAACGCCGATGCGGGAGACCGGGAAGCGCCTGGCCGTGCACATGTCGTTGAAACGGACTTCCTCGCTGCGTGGAACAGACACGATGGCGCGGCCCTGCGTCTCGGAGAACAGCAGGGTGAAAGCGTCAACGCCGTCGCGGGCGGCAACTTCATCCAGTGCCACACGGGCGCCGGTGTTGAAGCGCAGTGCCGACTCAACAAGTGCTGCCGCAAGGCCGCCCTCGGAGAGGTCGTGGGCGGAGTCGATCATGCCGTCGCGGGAAGCGTTGATCAGGATCGCACCCAATTCACGCTCCCGTTCCAGGTTCACGGCCGGCGGCAGCCCGCCCAGGTGCCCGCGCAGGTTGGCCCATTCGGAACCATCCAGGTCGGCGGCGGTGTTGCCCAACAGGTAGATGGCCTGGCCATCCTCCTGCCAGCCCGACGGCGTGCGGCGGGCGACGTCGTCGAACTTGCCCAAGACCGCAACAACGGGGGTGGGGTGGATGGGGGTGGTGCCCGTCTGGTTGTACAGCGAAACGTTGCCGCCGGTGACGGGGATGCCGAGCACCATGCAGGCGTCGGACAGGCCGCGAATGGCTTCGGCCAGCTGCCACATGACATCCGGGTCCTCGGGGGAGCCGAAGTTCAGGCAGTCGGAGACGGCCATCGGGATGGCGCCGGAGGTGGCGACGTTGCGGTAGGCCTCGGCCAGGGCCAGCTGGGCGCCGTGGTACGGGTCGAGGAAGGTGTAGCGGCCGTTGGCGTCGGTGGCCAGGGCAACGCCCAGGCCGGTTTCCTCGTCAACACGGATCACGCCGGCGTCGTCGGGGAAGGCCATGGCCGTGTTGCCGCCGACATAGCGGTCGTACTGGTTGGTGATCCAGTCCTTTGAGCACATGTTCGGGGAGGCGATGAGCTCCAGCACGGCAGCCTTGAGCTCGTCAGCGGTTGCCGGGCGTCCACCATCCTGGACGGATCCGGTGAAGGTGTCGGCCTGCAGCGCGTCCTGCCACTCCGGACGGGCGTAGGGGCGGTCATAAAGCGGGCCGTCGTGCGCCACGGTGCGGGGATCGACGTCGACAATGACCGCGCCGTCCCACTTGATGATCAGGCGGCCGGTGTCCGTGACCTCGCCGAGCCAGGAGTACTCCACGGCCCACTTGTCCATGACTGCCTCAAACGCGGCAACGTTGGCGGGGGAGACAACGGCCATCATGCGTTCCTGGGACTCCGACATGAGGATCTCGCCCGGTGTCAGGGAGGGATCGCGCAACAGCACGGAGGTCAGCTCGACTTCCATGCCGCCGTCGCCGTTGGACGCCAGTTCGCTGGTGGCGCAGGAGATGCCCGCGGCGCCAAGGTCCTGAATGCCTTCAACCAGGGAGCCCTTGAACAGTTCCAGGCAGCACTCGATGAGCACCTTTTCGGCGAAGGGGTCGCCCACCTGGACGGCGGGGCGCTTGGACGGCTTCGTGTCGTCGAAGGACTCCGAGGACAGGATGGAGGCGCCGCCGATGCCGTCGCCGCCGGTGCGGGCGCCGAACAGCACAACCTTGTTGCCCTTGCCGGAGGCGTTGGCCAGGCGGATGTCCTCGTGGCGCATGACGCCGACAGCGAGTGCGTTGACCAGCGGGTTGCCCTGGTACACGGAGTCGAAGACCATTTCGCCGCCAATGTTCGGCAGGCCCAGCGAGTTGCCGTAGCCGCCGATGCCGGCCACCGCACCGTGCATGACGCGGGCGGTGTCGGGGTGGTCGATGGCGCCAAAGCGCAGCGGATCCATGACGGCCACCGGGCGTGCGCCCATGGAGATGATGTCGCGGACAATGCCGCCGATGCCGGTGGCGGCACCCTGGTAGGGCTCCACCATGGAGGGGGAGTTGTGGGACTCGATCTTGAACGTCACGGCCCAGCCGTCGCCCAGGTTGGTGACGCCGGCGTTTTCGCCGATGCCCACCATCATGTCCTTCTTCATCTCCTCGGTGACCTTGTCGCCAAACTGGCGCAGGTGGTTCTTGGAGGACTTGTAGGAGCAGTGCTCGCTCCACATGACCGAGTACATGGCGAGTTCGGCGGCGGTGGGGCGTCGCCCCAAAACCTTCACGACGTCGTCGAACTCGTTTTGCTTCAGGCCCAGCTCGGCCCAGGGCAGCTCAACACCGGGGGTGGACGCGGCGTTTTCAACCGTGTCGATGTTGAATTTCTTGGCGGACTCTGTTGACATCCCGGACATTTATTTGCCTCCCAGAAGTGTGTTCAAGACGGAGGTGAAGAAGCCCAGCCCGTCGGTGCCCGTGTGGCCGGGGCCGTAGCCGGTCTCCACTGCGTGCTCGGGGTGCGGCATGAGGCCAACCACGTTGCCGGCGGCGTTGGAGATGCCGGCAATGTCGCGGCGCGAACCGTTCGGGTTTCCGCCGACATAGCGGAAGGCCACCCGGCCCTCGGCCTCCAGGGCATCGAGGGTCTTTTCGTCCGCGATGTACTGGCCATCCTGGTTCTTCAACGGAACCGTAATGTCCTGTCCGGTGGCGTACGCGTTGGTCCAGGCGGTGTTGGTGTTTTCAACACGCAGGACCTGGTCGCGGCACAGGAACTTCAAGTGGTCGTTCTTGATCATGGAACCGGGCAAAAGGTGCGCCTCGGTAAGGATCTGGAAGCCGTTGCAAATGCCCAGCACGGGCAGCTTGGCATCGGAGTTCGCCGCGTCCACGATCTGCGACATCAGCGGCGCAAAGCGTGAGATGGCACCGGCGCGCAGGTAATCGCCGTAGGAGAAGCCGCCGGGGATGATGACGGCGTCAACATCGGCCAGGACCGTGTCCGCATGCCAAAGGTCGACGGCGGTGGCACCGGAGAGGCGGACGGCGCGGCTTGCGTCGCGGTCATCGAGGGTGCCGGGGAAGGTGACGACGCCGATGCGTGCGCCGGCCAGGCGGGAATCAACGGGAACCAGCGTGGTTCCGCCAATCAAGGGGGTTTCACTCATGGCTAGTCCGCCACAACTTCAATGTTGACCACGTCTTCGATGACCGGGTTGGACAGCATCGTTTCAGCTGCTTCACGTGCCTGGGCCAGAATCTCCTCGGTCACCTCGCCGTCCACCGTCAGTTCAAAGCGCTTGCCCTGGCGGACAGCTGAGAATGCGGTGAAACCCAGGCGGGGGAGTGCGCCAACAATGGCCTTCCCCTGCGGGTCCAGAATTTCGGGCTTGAGCATGACGTCGACAACGATCCGAGGCATCGAAGGAACTCCTGGTGAGTAAGAGGGGTTGCCGCGGAGGTGCCGTCTTACGCCGTCCTAGGGGCCAAAGATGAATTCGGCTTGAATATCGATAAGAAAAGCGCTCCGCGAGCTTGCCATCCCATTCTACGCAGTGATTGCAAACTGGAGAATTTCAGTGGCGTACGTCGCATCTGCGGCTGCCCGCGATGAACAG
This sequence comes from Specibacter sp. AOP5-B1-6, assembly GCF_052376555.1. Classification (NCBI taxonomy): domain Bacteria; kingdom Bacillati; phylum Actinomycetota; class Actinomycetes; order Micrococcales; family Micrococcaceae; genus Specibacter; species Specibacter sp. AOP5-B1-6. The sequence goes on along the minus strand of NZ_JBQSVT010000018.1, from coordinate 54,628 downwards.
CAGTGGCCGCCAGGAACGGCGACGCGGCCATTGACCCCGGCCGGCACAGTTTTCCTTGCCCAAGGCCAAATCCTTGGACGGCGTCAAGTAACACAACGCATCGATGACAAAAGTGATGCAGAACACGCTACTGTGTTGTAGGTCATCCCATGTCTGATCTTCAGAAGTTGCTGGATGTCACAAAGAACGTGGTTTTCCCTTGACTGCAGTTGGTGGCCAATGACGGCCCCTTGAAAGGAATCGATGAAATTCACCGAGAGAGTGCTCCGGCATAAGCGCGGACGCATCACAGTAGCCGCGGGGGTTGTGGCGGCAGGGCTGGCCGCCTCAATGATGGCACCTTCTTTTGCTCAGGAGGCAACCCCGTCGGCCGACGTCCAGGCGCCGGGTTACGCGGAGCAGCCCCTGGCGGAACAAGGCGACAACGCCCTCGACGCCACGTTGGCGCCCCGATACCGTATTCCTGCCTTGGCCGACTTGGGCGATGGAGTCGTCCTGGCTTCCTATGACGGACGCCCCAACGGTGGCGACTCACCGGCACCCAACTCCATCATCCAACGTCGCAGTTCGGACGGGGGCGTCACCTGGGGGAAGCCCACGTTCATTTCACGCGGCCAAATTGGCAGCGGCGGCACTCTTCAATACGGCTTCAGCGACCCCAGCTACGTTGTGGACAAAGAAACCGGAACCGTCTTCAATTTCCACGTTTACTCGAAGAATCAAGGATTCTTCGGAAGCGTCCTCGGAACCGACGATTCAAACCGCAACGTGACCGGCACCGAGGTGTCCATCTCCACCGACAAGGGGCTCACCTGGTCTACGGATCCAAGCAATATCCCTACGCTTCCCGTCCCGCAAAACCATCCTGCTGATTCCCCGTACGCAGAATTCGACGGCCCCTTGGTCACCGACGTCGTCAAGCCTTTGGGTGAGACTGTCAACGGTGTCGCCAACGTGGGCGGTGTCGTGGGCATGTTCGCGTCCTCCGGCGAGGGCATTCAGCTCAAGTATGGCGCCCACAAGGGCCGCTTGATCCAGCAATTTGCCGGCCGTGTCCTCAATGCAGCAGGTGCTGAAGTCATTCAGGCTTACAGCGTCTACTCCGATGACCACGGCAAGACCTGGGCCAAGGGTGGAAACGTCGGCGCAGCCATGGATGAGAACAAGGTGGTTGAGCTTTCCAACGGCGATGTCATGCTGAACTCCCGCGACAACGTCCGCAAGGGTGGCCGCCACGTCGTCATCTCCAAAGATGGTGGCGAGAGCTGGGGTGCAGTTCGTTACGACAAGAATCTGACTGATCCCGGGAACAACGCATCCATTGCACGCATGTATCCCGACGCTCCCGAGGACTCGGCAGAAGCCAAGATTCTCTTGTTTTCCAACGCCAACAGCACCTCCGGCCGCAGTAATGGCACCATCCGCTACTCCTGTGATGACGGAAATACGTGGAGCGCCGGAACGCAGTTCAAGAATGGCAACATGGCCTACTCCACCGTGACGGCACTCAGTGACGGCACCTTTGGATTGTTGTACGAAAGCGATCAGGAAAACATTTACTTTGCCAAGTTCAACGCTGAATGGCTCAATGTTTTCTGCGGTGCTGAAGTGAGCGTTGCAGCCCTCTCCGGTGCCAGCGGTGCAACGGTTGATGCCGCCGTAACCGTCCGCAATGTCGGAGCTGAAACGTTGGCAGGGGCCGTCGCATCGTTCCAAGGCCAGGCTGGCTGGACCTTTGGCTCGGTGGACGTTCCCGATGTGGCGCCAGGACAGAGCGCCGTTGTCACGGTGCCCGTCACCATCCCGGCCTACGCCAAGGCCGGTGCCTTTGCCCTGACTGCAACCGTTTCACATAATGGTCAAGCCGCCCTCGGTGCCGCGCCCATCTCCATCACCGGGGGTGCCACGACGAATATCGCCGGCCTTTCCATCAAGGGCTCGATCTCAGACACTGAGCGTGACCTTGCCACCAACCCTTATGCTGTGGACGAAGCCGTTCCGTACGCATTCCGGGTGGACAGTCTCAGCAACATCACCGTTGCAGCCACCCCGATTTCCGGAAACTTCAGTCCGTTCCTTCCCCCCCCCCCGGTGCCGGAAACTGCCGCTTTCGGGAATTGCTTGTCTGGGGCGGCTACAACTGCACCACGCCCAAGCACACAGTGACGGCGCCGGAACTGGCACAGGGCTTCTTTGCTCCGGTCACGGCATGGCAGGCCAGCGGCACTGGTGCAGCTTCCGTGGACTACACCATCGTTGGTGACGAAGTTGATTTGATCGTGCGCAACCCCGAGCTGTCGGCCACGGCGGCCTCGGTGTGGAATGACCTTGACGGAGACGGCCTGGCCGGTGCCGGGGACACGGTGACCACCACAGCCACCGCCGCCAACTCCGGGAACGTCACCCTGACCGGTGTTGCCGGGCTCGGCACCGAGCACGGCACCTTGGCCGTCGGTGACTCCACCAGCTTGACCGAAACCCGTGAACTGACCACGGCGGAAATCACCGCTGGTGCCGTTGCGGAACGTTCCGTGGCACTCACCGCCGCCAACGGCGCGAAGGATGCCTCCGCAGCCGTTGCGGTGCAGGCAGTCGAGCTGCCCGTTCTGCCCACAACCCCTGAGAAGCCGGCTTTCGAGCCGTCCGTTGAGCGGGCACAGCTGAAGGGCCAGGCCCCTGTGGACCTGGGTCTGAAGCCTGGCAAGTACAGCACCGGAGACACCGTCATCGTGAGCAACCTGCCGGCCAATGAATGGAGCTACGTGCACCTGAACCAGCACGGCGCACGCATCGGCTGGTTCCTGGCCGACGAGCATGGCACCGTCACGTTCACCGTTCCGGACGACACCAAGAACGGCAAGGACACCCTTGTGGTCTCGGATGGCAACGGCGTGCTGTTTTCCTTTGGCACTTTCCACGTAACGCCGGCCGCGAAGTAACACTCCACCTCCCCCATCCCCAGGCGAGGGGTGTGGTGACGCACTTTCGGGCCCCTGCCGGATTCCACTGGCAGGGGCCCGAACCATTTTCGATAGGATTGCCCCATGGTTTCAGTTGCTGCGCAGTGGTCCGGAATGTTCAAGGTTGAAACAGACGGCGACGGTTCCCAACGCTTCAGCAGGCTGGATGCCACCGGCTACCTGCCGCCCTGCACGGATGGTCTCGCCAATCGCGCAGCCATGGCCGCCGGCGTCCGCGCCGCCTGGCGGACCAGCGGCGGAACGCTGGTAGTTGCCGGCCACGGCGCCGCAGACTGCGCCCCTTATGACATCCTCGTCAACGGCGAACTCACCCACAGGCTGCCGGCCGTCGGCAGTCACCGCCACGACCTGGTGTTGGGCGGGCTGGCGCCGGACTCGCTCGTCCAGCTGTGGCTGCCGCACTTTGGCGACTTCACCCTGCATCAGGCAACGTTCGACGCCGCATCCGTCACCGCCGCGGTGGAAGCGGGCCCGCGCTGGATCACCTATGGAAGCTCCATTACCCACTGCCAACAGGCGGACGGGCCCAGCCAAACCTGGCCCGCACTGGTGGCCGGACGCAACGGCTGGCAGCTGACCAACCTTGGCCTGGCGGGGGAGTGCCAGCTGGATCCGGTTGCGGCGGACACCATTGCCCAAACCCCTGCGGACATCATTTCCCTGTGCGTGGGCATCAACAGCTACAACGCCGCGGCATTCTCCGAACGCAGCTACGGTCCGGCCCTGCAGGGCTTCATCAAGACCGTCCGGGCAGCGCATCCGGACGTCCCCATCGTCGTCATCACTCCGGTTCTGTCATTGCCGAGGGAGAACACGCTGAATGCGGTGGGCTGGACACTGGCGGATTACCGCCGCGCCACGGCGCAGGCTATCGCCGTGATGCAGGAGCAGGGGGACAAGCGGCTCCAGGTCGTTGACGGCGCCACTGTTCTGACCGGGCAGGAAGCGCTGGAGCGGCTGCCCGACACCCTGCATCCGGACACGGCAGGCTACGCGCTCATGGCGCAACGGCTTGCGCCCCAGTTGGTGGCCGCCCTCAACTGACAAACGCTCTCGCAGCAATGGTGCTGTTTCAGGGAACGCTCTCGCAGTAATGGCGCGCCTGCGATGTAAAAAAGCCGCCATTGCAGCGCCTGGTTAAGGTGCGGTCAGAGCTGAAACCGCGGTGCCCAGCCGCTCTCGCAACAGGGCCGCCTCCGCACTGAAGCCGCGCTGCGCCGCGACATAGTCGGCCTTGCCGGCAACTGTCTCGATCTGGATGGGCGGGTAGCCCCACTCGGCCAGATCGTACGGTGAAGCCTGCATGTCCATGGCCCGGATGCGCCACGACAGCTCAAAACAATCCATGACGAGCTCACTGGGCAGGGCCGGCGACAACTTGTAGGCCCACTTGTAAAGGTCCATGTTGGCGTGCAGGCACCCGGGCTGCTCCAGATCGCGCTGGTTCTCCCGCGTGGGCCTCAGCTCATTGAGCCCCGATGCCTGCGGGGTGTAAAAACGGTAAGCGTCAAAGTGCGTGCAGCGGATCCGGCTGTCCTCCACGACCTGATCGGTCCCCGCCGAACCCAGGCGCAGCTCGAGGTACTCATGGCGGACCTCGTTGGCCTCCTGTTTGTACACCATGGCCCACTCATGGAGCCCAAAACAGCCAAATTGGGCAGGGCGGGCAGCCGTGCGGCCCAGGATGATGGCGGAAAAATCCACCGCGTCCTTGCGTTGTTCCAAAAATTTTTCCACATCAAGCACGACGGCGGGGCCTTGCCGGGGTGCCCCGCTCACCTCGCGTTCGACGTCGTCCGCGGGGCGGTAAAACTTCCAGTCCAGGCGCTCGGTGGCGGCAGCGCCCGTGAGGACAACGCCTGCCCCGGGGTGCCAGCGGGACAACTGGCCCGGCTTTTGCGTGTAATAGGTGAAGAGGAAGTCTTCCACGGGATGCTTTTGATTGCTTGAGCGCCGGGCCAGGTAGGGTGCGGCGTAACGGTCCACCCGGGAGTGGTGCGTGGCAGCGCGCGCCAGCCAGGCATCCTCGGCCAGGGAGTGCAGGGCGGGGGTCATGCCATCAATTATCCGCCATGGCGGAAGTATGACCAGCCGCGGTGTCGGCGTCGTTCGCGTGCGCTGCTGCGTCAATGAGCGCCATCATGCTCCGATGCAGGGCCATTGCGCCCTCACGATCCAGGCCGAGCCGGGCCATCATGGTGCCGGGCACCGCAAGTGCCTGCTGGCGCAGGGCTGTGCCGGCAGGGGTGAGGTCGACGGCCAGGGCGCGCTCGTCGGCGTCGTCCCGGGTGCGGGTGAGATAGCCAAGGGCCTCCAGGCGCTTCAGGATCGGGGAGAGCGTGGCCGATTCCAACAGGAGGGCGCCGCCAATGTCCTTGACGCGGCGCGGTGCACGCTCCCACAGGGCCAGCATCACCAGGTACTGCGGGTGGGTCAGCTGCAGGGCCGCGAGTACCGGCTTGTAGGCGGAAATGACGCTGCGGGAGGCGACGCTGAGCCCAAAACACAGCTGGCGCTCAAGCAGCAGGTCGTTCTCGGTGGTGTTCATGGACACCCTCCCTCATTTAGTTAGTGCACTAACTAACAGGGTACTATGGATGGAACCGACACCATCAATCGGCTCGAACATCACGTTTGCGCCCTGCTCCGCTAAGGAAAGCCGCCATGCCGAAGACGCGCCTTGTCCACAAATTGATGCGCTTCACCGGTCACCTGCGCTACGTTTTGGGTCCGGCCAGCAGCAGCCCCCTCGATCACGAGATGACGCCGGAAAACAAGGCACTGCTTGCCTCCCAGCAGGCCGCCTCCAGCCAATTTGTCACCGCGACCCGGGCTGACGGCAGCACCTACCTTGTTCCCGCGGACCCCAACGACCAGTCCCTGCGCTAGGACTGCACTCCGCCGGTCGCTGCCCGGGCGGGGGCCAAGTCCCGCGGGGCGGTCCGGCCAGTGCCTTTGCGCGGCTTCAGGCGTAAACTAGAGGGATCCTGAACACAGCGGTTTTCGAGGTGGAGAGGGGGTTTTGATGATGACGAGCGGTGATAAATTCGTGCACAAAATGATGCACGCCACCGAGAAGTTCCAAAAGGTGTTTGGCCCTGCGGACCAAGGTGACATGGATTCCCCCGTGGTGCATCGCCACGATGAGTATGAAGACAACAGCGATGAACAGCTCTCCCACTTTGCCGAGGAGACGGATTCAGAGGGCCACCATTATGCAGTCCGCAAGGACGAACAGCCGGCTGAAGAACACTAGCCTCCAGCTGAAAACCGACTAACTAAACTGACCCGCAGAAGCGGCTGTGAAAGCGGCGAAATATTGCCGATTCACAACCACTTCTGCGGGCCAGTTTGCGTGCTGGGAGGGCGTGGGCGTTAGCGGCCCGTGCCGCCGTAAACGGTTGCTTCGTCGTCACTGTCCAGATCGAAGGCCTGGTGCACCGCGCGAACAGCCACGTCGAGCAGGTCGGCGCGGGTCACGACGGAGATGCGGATCTCGGAGGTGGAGATCAAGTCGATGTTCACACCGGCGTCGGACAGAGCCTTGAAGAAGCTGTAGGAGACGCCCGGGTTGGAGCGCATGCCTGCGCCGATCAGGGAGAGTTTGCCGATCTGGTCGTCGTAGATCAGGTCCTCGAAGCCGACATCCTCCTGGCGGGCGCGCAGTGCGGCCAGCGCGTCCTCACCCTCCACCATGGGCAGCGTGAAGGAGATGTCCGTCTTGCCGGAACCGCGCGTGGAAATGTTCTGCACGATCATGTCGATGTTGGTGTGCGCGCCGGCGATGATGCCGAAGATCATCGCGGCCTTGCCGGGGATGTCGGGCACGCCGACCACGGTGACTTTGCCTTCGGACCGGTCGTGGGCCACGCCGGAGATGATTGGCTGCTCCAAGGCAACTCCCTCTGAGATCTTGATTTTGTCGTTGGGGCTGGGCAGCACCCAGGTTCCTTCGTTGTCGCTGAATGATGAGCGCACATGGATCGGCAGACCAAAGCGCCTGGCGTATTCCACGCAGCGAAGGTGCAGAATCTTGGCGCCGGAGGCTGCCATTTCCAGCATCTCCTCGCTGGAGATCTTGCTGATTTTCTGCGCGCTGGACACCACGCGCGGGTCGGCGGTGTAGATGCCGTCAACGTCGGTGTAAATTTCGCAGACGTCGGCGTTCAAGGCCGCGGCGAGGGCGACGGCGGTGGTGTCGGAGCCGCCGCGCCCCATGGTGGTGATCTCATGGGTGGTGCGGCTCATGCCCTGGAAGCCGGCGACGATGGCCACCTTGCCCTTGTCCAGGGCGGTGCGGACGCGGTGCGGGTCAACATCGATGATGCGGGCCTTGCCGTGGATGCCGTCGGTGATCATGCCGGCCTGGCTGCCGGTGAACGACTGTGCCACCCCGCCCTGGGCGCTGATGGCCATGGCCAGCAGTGCCATCGAAATCCGCTCGCCGGCGGTCATGAGCATGTCCAGTTCGCGGGCCGGGGGATGTTCGGAAACCTGTGCCGAGAGATCCAGCAGTTCATCGGTGGTGTCGCCCATGGCTGAAACGACGACAACCACTTCGTGGCCCGCCTCCTGGGTGCTGACAACCCTGCGGGCCACGCGCAGAATGCCCGCGGCGTCGGACACGGAGGAACCGCCGTACTTTTGAACAATCAGGCTCATGGGTGCACACTCATTGACTTACCTAACGCAACACTTGAAAGTAGGAAAATTGCTGCCGCTCGCGCCGGGCCGCGCCGCGCGCAGGGCCAATGCGGCATCATCAACGCGGAAGGCAGGTGCCCCAAGTTTAGCGCGGTGCCGCGTGAACGTGGAATTGAAGTGTCCACATGCTGGTCCATGACACCGCGGTTTCCTGCGGAAAAACACTTTCAACGTCCGACGGCGGGATGATGACGCGGACGCCCGTGGCACCTTAGGCTGATGCCAAGGCCGCGATCGCGGCCCACAGGAAGGTTTCCATGACCGCATTGCAGCCACCGCCACCCGACGCGGCCGAGCCAAATCCAGGGACGCCGAACCCGCCCGAACCGCCCACCGCAGAAAGCGCCCTCGGCCTCAGCGCCACCGGACTGTCCCGCAGCTTTGGCGCGGTGCACGCCGTCGTGCAGATGGACGTACAGGCACCGGCCGGGCAGGTGACGGCCTTGATCGGGCCCAACGGTGCGGGCAAGACCACGCTGCTGCTCATGCTGGCGTCGCTGCTGGCCCCGGATGCCGGAAGCATCAGCGTCATGGGCATCGACCCGGTCAAGGATCCCGCCGCGGCGCGGGCCAAGATTGGCTGGATGCCGGACACGCTGGGCGTGTGGGAGGCGCTGACGGCGCGCGAGATTCTAACCACCATGGGCAAGTTCTACCGACTCCCCAAAGCACAGATCCCGGCCCGAGTGGAGAAACTGCTGGAGCTGGTGAATCTTTCCGCCCTGGCCGACCAGAAGGCGAGGGTCCTCTCGCGCGGGCAGCAGCAGCGGCTGAGCCTGGCCCGCGCGTTGATCCACGATCCCCAGGTCCTCCTGCTCGACGAGCCCGCCTCCGGGCTGGACCCGGGATCGCGCATTGCACTGCGCAGCATTCTGCGGGGGCTCGCAGCGGAGGGGAAGGTCGTTGTGGTTTCCTCCCATGTATTGGCGGAGCTTGACGAAATTGCCGACGGTGCGGTGTTCGTGAACCACGGACGGTCGGTACTGGCCCAAACCGTGGAACAAGCCACAGGGCTGGGGCGCAGGTACTCCATTGCGGCGCTTGACCCGGCTGCCCTGGCCGCGGCGCTGACAGCACTGGGTGTCGCCTTCGAACCGGGCACGGGCCGGCGCCCGTCAGCGAGCGTCAATGTGGAACGGGAAGAGCGGGCGGCGGCGCTGCTGCGCGACTTGGTGGCGGCCGGCGTAGCCGTGAGTTCCTTTGCCCCGGCCACCGGCGCCTTGGAAGAGACCTACATGAGCATGAAGGTGGAGCAGCCATGACAACGATGCAGAACGGGCCCGCCCCGCACTCAGCCCCCGGGACTCCTTCGCCGGGCCCCGGCCGGATAAGCGGCTATGCCACAGGCGTGGCGGCGGTGGTGGGGATGGAGTTGCGCCAGCGGCTGCGTTCGCGCGGCTGGTACATCATGCTGGGTATTTGGATTGCCCTGATATGGCTCGTGACGGCCCTGGTCTGGATGAGTTGGAAGACGCAGTCAGGTTACAACTTTGACCCCGGGTTTGGCAGGGTCGGCCCGGGCCCGTTGATCTTTGAAGCCGTTTTGGCGTTTGTGCTGCTCTTCGGCCTGCTCGTTGCACCCGCATTCTCGGCCAATGCCATCAGCGGCGACCGCTCCGCCGGAACCCTGGCCATCCTGCAGGTGACGCTGCTGCGGCCCGGGCAACTCCTGTGGGGGAAGTTTCTGGCATCGTGGATTGTCAGTCTTGCGTTTCTGGTGGTGAGCGTGCCGTTCCTGATATTCGGCATCGCTCAGGGCGGTCTGGGTGTGGCTTACATCTTTGTCGCCCTGCTCCTGCTCGCCATTGAACTCGGAGTCGTGTGTGCACTGGGCGTGGGTATTTCCGCGCTCGCCAACCGGCCGCTGTTTTCCATCGTGGTCACGTATTTGACGGTGGCAGCCTTGGCGTTTGGCACGCTCATTGCCTTCGGTTTGGGCATGATGGTCAGCAACGGCACAGTGGCGGCAAACCAGACGTTTTATCAGGGCCAGGAGGTGTACCAGGAGGAACCGGACTCCGGTGTGGAGCCTGAGGACATGTATCCGGTACCGCCAACACCCGAGGACATCACGGATGAAGGTGCGGATTACGCCTGTTACGGGCCACTTGTGGAACAACCCGCTCCGCGCACCGAAAGCGTGGCATGGATGCTGGCCATGAATCCGTTCGTGGTGGTCGCCGACGCCATTCCTTACGCCGAACGAAGCGTCACGCCCGCGCAGTACTATCCGACGGGTCTGTTTGAAACCATCAGCCAGGGCGCCCGCTATGCGCAAGCCGGTCCCGACGCAACGTATCCGTGCGCCAACGGGAAGGCGAACTCGTCGTCGTACCTGGACCAAAAGACGCCGCTCTGGCCGCTGGGTCTGGGACTGCAACTGCTGGTCGCGGCGGGCATCCTGGCCCTCGGCTGGCGGGCCCTGCGCACCCCGGCGGGCAAGCTGCCGAAGGGGACCCGTGTGGCCTGAGGGCCGAGGCGTGCTTCTCCCCGCCAATAAAAATCGAGTTTGCACTTATTGCACCAAAATCGCGGAGGTAAGCGGTTTCCAGTGCAATAAGTGCAAACTCGACGGAGGAGGGGGCTTGCTACGCGACAGGAACCCGGGTCCGCGGGGCCTTCATCAGGACCACATCCGCTGGAACCTGGCGGATGGCGCCCTTGTCGGCGCTGGTGGCCATGGCGGCGTAGGCACGCAGAGCGGCGGAGACTTCGCGCTCGCGTCCCACGGGCTGGTAGCCGGTGGTCGATTCGAGCCGGTCGCGGCGTTCATCCAGCTCAACCGGGTCCACTAGGAGCTCCAGCGAGCGGTTGGGAATGTCGATCCGAATACGGTCCCCATTCTGCACCAGCGCTATGGTGCCCCCGGCAGCCGCCTCGGGGGAGACGTGGCCAATCGACAGGCCCGAGGTTCCGCCGGAGAAGCGGCCGTCGGTGATGAGCGCGCAAACCTTGCCAAGCCCCAGGCCCTTAAGGAACGACGTCGGGTACAGCATTTCCTGCATGCCGGGACCGCCACGGGGACCTTCATAGCGGATGACCACGACGTCGCCGGCCTTGACCGTCTTGGACAGGATCTTCTCAACGGCTTCGTCCTGGGATTCGCACACGACGGCGGGACCCTCGAACGTCCAGATGGATTCGTCCACGCCGGCAGTCTTTACAACGGCGCCGTCCACCGCAATGTTGCCGCGCAGCACACCCAAACCGCCGTCCTTGGAGAAGGCGTGTGCCACGTCGCGCAGGCAGCCTTCGGCGCCGTCGGTGTCCAGGGAGGTCCACTCGGCCGACTGCGAGAAGGCGGTGGAGGAGCGCTGGCCGCCGGGTGCCGCGGTCCAGAGAGCCTGCGCCGCCTCGGTCGCCTTGCCGCCTCGGATGTCCCAGTCGTCAAGCCAACCCGTGAGGTCCTTTGAGTGGACCGAGTTGACGTTGGTGTGCAGCAGCCCGCCGCGGTTCAGCTCGCCCATCAGCGCGGGGATGCCGCCGGCGCGGTGCACATCTTCCATGTAAAACGTCTTGTCACCGGCCACGTTCGGGGCAACCTTGGCCAGGCACGGCACCTGGCGCGACTTCGCGTCGATGTCGTCGAGGTCGTATTTCAGGCCGGCCTCCTGCGCTGCCGCGAGCAGGTGCAGGATCGTGTTGGTGGAACCGCCCATGGCGATGTCCAGGGCCATGGCGTTGTCGAACGCCTCAAAGGACGCGATCGAGCGCGGCAGCACCGATTCGTCGTCGTCCTCGTAGTAGCGCTTGGCGATCTCGACGGCGGTGGCCCCGGCCCGCTCGTACAGCTCCTTGCGTGCGGTGTGAGTTGCGAGCAGTGACCCGTTGCCGGGCAGCGACAGGCCGATGGCCTCGGTCAGGCAGTTCATCGAGTTGGCCGTGAACATGCCGGAGCAGGAGCCGCAGGTGGGGCAGGCGTTGGCCTCGATGAGGTCGATGTCGGCGTCGGAAACCGAGTCGTCCACGGCGTCGGAAATGGCGTTGACCAAATCCAGTGTGCGGATGGAGCCGTCGGTCATGGTCACGCGGCCGGCTTCCATGGGCCCGCCGGAGACAAACACGGTGGGGATGTTCAGGCGCAGCGCGGCCATGAGCATGCCGGGGGTGATCTTGTCGCAGTTGGAGATGCACACCAGCACGTCGGCGCAGTGAGCGTTGACCATGTACTCCACGGAGTCGGCGATCAAGTCGCGGGACGGCAGCGAGTACAGCATGCCGCCGTGGCCCATGGCGATCCCGTCGTCCACCGCGATGGTGTTGAATTCGCGGGCGATGGCGCCTGCCTCATGGATGGCGTCCGAGACGATCCGGCCCACCGGTGCGAGGTGGGTGTGGCCCGGCACGAACTCCGTGAAGGAGTTGGCGACGGCGACGATCGGCTTGCCAATGTCGGACTTGGCAACGCCGGAGGCCATCATGAGGGCGCGGGCGCCGGCCATGTTGCGGCCGTGGGTGACTGTGCGTGAACGTAAAGGAGGCATAAGAGTAGTTAACCAGCATTCGGGCCGCCATCGGAAGACGGCGTCACTACTAGTAGTGGCAGTGCTAGATTTGGTGAAATGAATGAAGAACGACGGCGAGAGCTGGGCCAGTTTCTCCGGGACCGCCGCGGCGGCCTGATCCGCGCCGAACTGGGGCTTCCTCCCATAGGCCGCAGCCGCACGCTCGGGCTGCGCCGGGAGGAGGTTGCCGCCTTCGCCGCGGTCAGCGTCACCTGGTACACGTGGCTGGAACAGGGCCGGGACATCAACGCCTCCCGCCAGGTGCTCGAATCCGTGGGCCGGGTGCTGCGGCTCAGCCCGGCCGAACAGTCCTATGTACTGGCGTTGGGCGGGCACGGGGCTGCCCCAGCATCAGGCAGTGCCGCCATTGAAGCTGTTCCACCGCATTTACAGGCCCTGTTGGACGCGTTGGATTTCCCTGCCTTCGCCGTGGCCCCGGACTGGGGCATTGCGGGCTGGAACGGGGCCTATGAGTGCCTGTATTCACGCATTGCCGACGTCGATCCTGGCGAGCGGAATCTGCTGTGGCTGGTGTTCACCGATCCGCAATTGCGCCAAATGCTCCCGGACTGGGACATCACCTCACGGAATTTTGTGGCGGAATTCCGGGCCGAAGCCGGCCCCCGGCTGGGATCGGCCGCCCACACGGCACTAATCCACAAACTGCAGGAGAACAGTGCGGAGTTCGCCAGCATCTGGGCCGAGCACGTGGTGTTGAACTTTGCCTCGCGACGGCGGACGTTCAATCACCGGGAGGTGGGGGAACTGACATTTGAACAACACCGGCTCGTCCCCTCCGACGTCCCCGATCTGCACTTTGTCATGTACGTGCCCACCGCGGGGACACCCACACGCGAACGCCTCGCGCAACTGGGCGCCCGCCCGATGGAAGGATAAAGCGCGGCCGGGCATCCGGCGTCGTATGTTAACCGGCTTGTACTAAAACAGTTTGTTTAGGTGAGAGCGTTGCGGCGGCCCTCGAAGGCGCGGCCAAGAGTGACTTCGTCGGCGTACTCCAAGTCGCCGCCCACCGGCAGGCCGGAGGCCAGACGCGTTACTGTGATGCCGAGGGTTTTCAGCATGCGCGAGAGGTAGGTTGCGGTGGCTTCGCCCTCAAGGTTGGGGTCGGTGGCAATAATGATTTCCTGGATCTGGGCGTCATTGAGGCGGGTGAGCAGTTCGCGGATGCGCAACTGGTCGGGGCCGATGCCGGCGATCGGATTGATGGAGCCGCCCAGCACGTGATAGCGGCCGCGGAAGGCGCGGGTGCGCTCCACGGCGATCACGTCCTTGGACTCCTCCACGACGCAGATGACTGTGGGGTCGCGGCGCTGGTCGCGGCAAATGTTGCACAGTTCCGCTTCCGTGATGTTGAAGCAGACCGTGCAGAACTTCACCCGCTCCTTGACCGTGACGATGGCCTTGACCAGGCGCTGCATGTCCTCGGTGTCGGCCTCCAAGATGTGGAATGCAAGCCGTTGGGCCGATTTTGGCCCGATTCCGGGCAGGCGCCCCAGCTCATCGATGAGCTCCTGAACTGCTCCCTCGTACACAATGCCTCTTGTCTATTGGTTTAAATCGTCCAGTGGTGCAAATCCACTGTTGGGAAATGGCTGCGCCGCGTGGGCTCAGTGTGACGGGTTCAGCGGGCGCTCTTCAATCAATACCCCGCCCAGAATACGCTCCACAGCCGCCTGGCCCACAACACCGGATTCCTCGATGGTCACGTCGTCGGGGCTGGGGACGTCCTCGACATACGGCGTCTGCGCCGCGAGTGCCGGAGTCTGCGCGCGTGCGGCCTGGGCCTCGGAGCTGTTGGCGAGGCGCTGGTACATGCTCAGCTTGGCCGCGACGGGTTCCGCGCTGCTGCCTGCCATGTCCGGGGCCTCCTGCCGCTGCTCGGCATCCGGCGCCTGGGCCGCCGGCGCTGACTGGGCGCCCGGAACTGACTGGGACAACGGTGCAGTGACGGTGGCAACGGTCGGGTAGGTGCTGGACGCCCCCAACGGCGCGCCGGGCGCGGCCGCATTGAACGAACCATTTTCCGCTGTCGTGGTTTCTGTTGCGCTTGATGAGGTGGAGCCGGGTTCCGCCGACTCCGGATGGGCCGCCGACGGTGCGTGCGTTGCTGTTTCAGTTGTTGTGGCTGCTGCAGGGGCGGTGTCGCTGCCCTGGGTGTCCTGCGCCCAGTCCGGGGCGTTGGCCATGGAACCCCAGCCCGGGTCGGCAACGTCCTGTCGGCTGGTCTGGCCCAGGGACACGCCCCAGTCCTGGGGTGCAGGCTGGTCAGGCTGTTGGCCTGACCGCTGTCCTGATTGTTGAGCGATCTGCTCGGCCAACAGGGCGCTGCGGCGGGGTGCTTCCTGCTCCACAGGTGCCGCGCTGACGGGTTCCGCCGGAGGCAGGTCCCAGCCCGTGGTCCACGCCGAGATGGGTGAGACCTTTGTCGGTGAATAAGCCGGCGGGGGTGCCTGTTGGCTGTTGGTTTGTTGGTCAGCTGACGGTTCAGCGCTGGAGTCCCTGGCTGCCGGTCGGTCTTCTGCGGCTGGCTGCGGAGCAGGCGATTCGAAGGGAACGGCCGCGGCGTAATCCTCCGGTGGGTAGGAATCCGGGTGCGGCTCGTCCCAAGGCTCGCTTGGCTCGCTGGGGCCGTCCCAAGGCGATTGAATGGCGGCAGGATTCTGTCCGCGGGCAGGCTCCGACACCACTGCGGGGGCCTTCGTCTCAGCAGGAGCCGCAGCAACGGGCGCAGCTGGTGTGGAGTCTGCAGCTTTCGTGTCGGCAGGACTGGTGGCCGCAGCCGTGGGCGTCGCAGGAGCGGAGGAAGAAGCCGGAGCCTGCGCTGCCGGCTGATTCGGAGTGTGGACCGGGTTTGCTTGGCCCTGACGCGACGCTGGGTTCGCCTGCTGGGGCACAGTGCTGCGCCCCCCTTCACGTTGCTGTGAAGGGCTACCGGTTTGAACTTTTGGGTTTGGCTCAGCGCTCGCTCTCGGAGCAGGGGCTTCGCCGTCGGCAGGCAGGATCTGCACCGTCATGCCCAGCACCTGGTTGATGGCCTGCTGCAAATTTTGCAGGTGGCCGTTGTTGCTGAACGTTTCGATGAGACCTGAAGAGGGCAGCCCCACCCGAAGTTCCCGCCCATCAAATACCTGGGGCACAACGTTTTGATTCACCATGGCCCACGACGCCATGCGAATGTTTCGCAGTGCACCCAGGATTTCCGGCCATGCCCGGCGAATTACCTCAATGCCCGTTGAGCCGCTGGAAGGGCCGCCCGCGGGTTCGCTTGGTGCGGCTGGTGCAGCTTGTGCGGACGGAGCCGGCTGGCCCGTTTGCTGCGGAAGCTGTGTCGGAACCTGCTGCTGGTCCGCCTGCGGCACGTTGTTTTGCGGTGCGGTGGCAGGGAGAGCGTTGGGTTGCGGGGAGTTTTGCTGCGAGCCGCCCGTTTGCTGGTTGCCCGACTGGGGGGTTGCGGGCGAAGGCTGGTCAGCCCACTTCTGGACGGCAGGGGCGGCGTCGCCAGCCGGTGTGGGGAGGTCGTCCCAGGTGCGTGCGGCCGGCGCTGCAGCCGGCCCACCTTGCTGGGGTGACTCCTGGGCCTCCGGCTGCCGCTGCTGAGTCTGGGGCTGCCGGGGCTGTTCAGCGGCCGGTGCCTGGTGGGTTGCAGCTGACTCGTGGGCGGATTCCTGAGCTGAATCCTGTGTGGGAGCAGCAGTTGGGGCATGACGTGCCGCCACTTCTGCACCCGCTGCTTCTTTTGCACGCGCCAATTGCGCCCGTACGGCAGCCAGCCCGCCACCGGAGGACTCGGCAGCAGCCGTGGCGGGTGCCGACGTCGAACCTTGGGCGGCAACAGTATGTTCAGGGGCGCGTTCGGGGACGCCAGCCTGCACGGCTCCGGCAGGCGGCATGCCGGCCGGGGCAGCCGACTGCGATCCGGAGTAATTGAGGCGGCGTTCCAGCTGGTCGAGCCGGGTGGCCATGCCTCGGACAGAGGAATCGGCGCCTGGCAGGAGGAGGCGTGCACCCAGCAACTCGAGGTGCAGTCGCGGCGAGGTGGCGCCCGTCATTTCGTTAAACGCCGCATTGGTGACATCCGCTGCCCGGGAAAGTTCGGCGGCACCCAACTGGGCGGCCTGTGTCTGCATGCGGGCAATCAGCTCATCAGGAGTGCCGCGCAAAATCGCGTGGGCACTTTCCGGCATGGCCTGGACGATGATGAGGTCGCGGAAACGCTCAAGGAGATCTTCCACGAACCGGCGGGGGTCGTGGCCGGTCTGGACGACCTTGTCCACCGACTTGAACACGGTGGCCGAGTCGGTGGCGGCCAATGCCTCGACGACGTCGTCCAGCAGGGAAGCGTGGGTGTAACCGAGCAGGTCAATGGCCAGGTCGTAATCCAGGCCGGAGGCACCGGCTCCTGCCATGAGCTGGTCAAGCACGGAGAGCGAGTCACGGACGGAACCGCCGCCGGCACGGACCACAAGGGACAGGACACCGGGGGCAACCGCGACATTTTCTTGTTCGCACAGTTGTGCCAAATACCCCATGAGCGGCTCTGGCGGCACCAATCGGAACGGGTAATGGTGTGTGCGGGAGCGGATGGTGCCAATCACCTTGTCAGGTTCGGTGGTGGCAAAGATGAACTTGATGTGCTCCGGGGGCTCTTCAACGATCTTCAGCAAGGCATTGAAGCCGGCAGACGTGACCATGTGGGCCTCGTCAATGATGAAGATTTTGTAGCGGTCCCGGATGGGGGCGAAGGTGGCGCGTTCGCGCAGGTCGCGGGCATCGTCAACGCCACCGTGGCTGGCTGCGTCAATTTCAATGACATCCAGGGATCCAGCTCCGCCTCGGGCCAGCTCGATGCAGCTGTCGCATTCGCCGCACGGGTGTGAAGTGGGGCCTTTGGCGCAGTTCAGGCAACGGGCGAGGATGCGGGCCGAGGTGGTCTTTCCGCAGCCGCGGGGGCCCGAGAACAGGTAGGCGTGGTTTACGCGGTTCTTTTCCAGGGCAGCCATCAACGGCGCGGTGACGTGTTCCTGGCCGATCACGGTGGCGAAGGAATCGGGACGGTACCGGCGATACAGGGCTGTTGGTGCGCTCACAGTTGAAACCCTATCTAATCTGCCTGACAAAATGCCGGTCGGTGCCGCAGACTGGGCAGATCTGGGGATAAGTTTTGGGAAAAGTAAAGACCCCCCATGCACCCGCCAGAGCCCGCTTACCCTTGCTACCTTCCGGTCCTGGGGGAGTTCACAGGGTGACGCCACATGAGGGGCCGAAAAACAGCTTACCTGACTGTTGCGGTGCGGGCGAATCCGACGGTGGCACCGCGGACCATATCAATTCTTCACCAGCGGTGGTACGTTCACCTCTATAGGGGCACCGACGCCATTGCCAAGCCGGTCCCGCAGCGTTTCGGCCCCAGCGTTGCGCGGGGCCACCATGGGAGCGAACAGCCATGCTGAGTTTCGGATTCTTTGAATGGATATTTTGGGTGTTGGCCTTCGGTGCCGGGATTTTGGCCTTGGTCCGAATTGAAGTGTTTTCAACCCACACCACCCAGCGCACCCACAGGCATTCGGGACAGCAGTTCTTTCTGTGGATTATGGCAGCGACCTTTGCTGTTGCGGGTTTTGTCACAGCTGCGCTTGCCATGCGGGCCGGGCATTGAATTGCTTGTCCTATTGATGGTTGCAGGTCGGGACAAGCGGAGTTTGTTGTTACGCCGACACGTCGTCATCAATGCCGTACGAATGTGACAATCTTGTAAAGTTGTTCCGGTATTGCAGGAACAGCTGAGCACTGATGCCTGCAATGCATGGGCGCCTTGCGCGTTCGATCCTTTCGCGTGGTCTGCCTTCCGCTTGGCCGCCTGGGGAAAATGAGGGTGGTACGGCTTGAACGGGGCTGTATTGCCCTTATTTTCTGCACCGGGGCCGCGCGGCCGTGCGACGGTCATCGAATGCCTCATTGTGTGGGGCATTGTTCGATTCGTGACTTGGGCGCTTTGTCAGGTACTCTTGAACCTGCCGTGTTTTGCACGGCAAGCTGGAGGATTCGCCTAGCGGCCTATGGCGCACGCCTGGAACGCGTGTTGGGTTAACGCCCTCGGGGGTTCAAATCCCCCATCCTCCGCCAATAAAAGGTCCGGAATCATTGAGATTCCGGGCCTTTTGTCGATTAACCGCGAATATCGGCTACCCGAAAATTGGCACGTTAGACTCGACTTGTGACTACGCAAACCTTGAATACCATTGCCCTCAAACTCAACGACGGCACCGAGACAACACTGCCTGAGCTCGCAAACAAAGCCATCCTGCTCGTCAATGTGGCTTCCAAATGCGGCTTCACCAAGCAGTACGACGCCCTTGAAGCGCTTCATGAAAAATACCGGGGCCGGGGCCTGACGGTATTGGGCGTCCCGTGCAACCAATTTGGCGGGCAGGAGCCGGGCACCGAAGAGGAAATCGCAGAGTTTTGCCGCAAGAACTTCGGTGTCACCTTTCCGCTTGCCGCCAAGACCGAGGTCAATGGTGCAGCAGCCCACCCGCTCTATGCAGCCCTGACAAACGGCGGCGCGGAGCCGATTCAGTGGAACTTCGAGAAGTTTCTGATCACGTGCGACGGCGCTGTGCTGGGACGTTTTGAGTCCGCCGTTGCGCCGGACTCGCCCGAGCTCTCTGCGGCAGTGGAAGCAGCGCTTCTCTAGCGCCACCGCCACCGCGGGGAACCTCGCCTCACAAGAAACGCAGTTCACAATTGAGGGAGCGTTTCAGGATTAGCCACCATTGCTGCGAGATGGTTGGGATAAATCAAGCCATTGCTGCGAGAGGGTTGGGTTAGCGGGACAGGCCTTCCAGCCAGAACTGCAGGAACGCCGCGCCGGCAAAGTCGTTGACGACGTCGTCGCCCAGTTTGAGGTCCGCAGCCGTCTTGACGGGGTACGGCTTCTCCGGGACGCCTTCTGCGGGGCGCACGTCGACATGCTTGACCTCGTGGTCCTGGTGGTGCAGCCAGTCGGCCATGGCGTAGTCGGTGCGCGAATCGCCCACCGTGCGCCACGCCTGCGGAACAATGCCCTGTGCTGCCAGCAGTTCCACCGCCCGGCTGGCGCCCAGATCCTTGCCCAGGCGCACCGACTCGATGTCCGTGGAGATGATCGAAGGGTCAACACGGTAATCAACACGTCCTGTGGACGCCGGGGCCCGGTGCTCCAGGCGCACGGCACCCAGGTCGTGGGCGGCCAGCAAAGCCAGCGCATCGGCGTCGAACTTTTCCTGCTGGGCCAGGTAGCTGCTGCTCTCAACCTCGATGTGCTGCTCCACGGAGACCATGGCCCGCTTGGTTTCGTCGAAGAACATGTGCTCGGCGTAAGCATCGGCAACGAGGTCACGAATGGCGTCACCAAAGGCTGCCGGCATGGCCAGGCTTTCGTCCACGTGGACGGGCCCGGGGCCGTCGGGGGTGAACGTGAACCAGACGGCTCCCTTTTCGCAAATGGCGTGGACCACTGCGCCGGCAGGCAGCCCTGCCTCGAGCATCGGCACCATCAGCTGCTCGGCGATGAACGCATCGGAGCGGCCGGTGTTGAACACGACGGGAATGCCCCTGCGGACCAGCTCGATCAGGTTGGCGATGATCTCCGGCGAGACGCGGCGGGACACCGGACTGGCCAGCGGGCCGTCAACGTCAAGGAGCAGGGCAAGCGGAGGCTGCGTGAGAGTCATGCAACCATGATCCCAGCACTGCCCCCGGAGAGCCACTTTGAGCAGCGTTTTCGGTAACCATTTGGCAACACACCTTGCGGCTCGAAGCCGTGGCAGTTCCTTTAGGGCCATGGAGTCCCTAGTCTGAAGAGGTGATATTCAAAGCTGTTGGCGACAAACGCCCCTACCCGGACCACGGATACATCACGCCCAAGGACTGGGCCAGTGTCGCACCGCGCCAGGTCAGGCTGGCAGATCTTGTCACCACCAAGGCGCAACTGGACCTCGAGGCGCTTCTGGCTGAAGATTCCACCTTCTTCGGCGACTTGTTCCCCCACGTCGTGCAATGGCGCGACACGCTCTACTTGGAGGACGGATTGCACCGGGCCGTCCGCACTGCGCTGCACCAGCGCACCATCCTGCACGCCAGAGTTCTGGTGATAGATGACTAGGCCGCCTGCGGGGCCGCCTTCCGAGGATCCCGGGGAGCAGCCGGGGCGCAACGCCGTGCCGGAAACGCCAGTGTTTCAGCCCGGCCGTGCCAAATCAGCCGGCTCCAAGCCCGGTGGTTCCAAGCCGAGTGCTGCTGTCCCGGACAGGGACGTGCTGCTGACCACCCGGCAGCGGCGCAGGTCTGCGCGGGACGAGCGCAGGCAGGCGCGCGACGCCGCCTATGAATTGCGGCAGCAACGCAAAAAATCCAAGGACGGCACCTCGTGGCGCGGTCACCACATCGTCGACTCCGAGGGCCTGGCGGAAGCGTTTCCGGACCCCGAATCCCCGGAGCTGCCCTCCAGCACCGTGCGCCGCCGCATCACCCACGGTGTCACCTTGGTGCTGCTGCTCGCGCTGGTGGTGGCCGCCGTCGTGCTGGCCGGCATGGTGCAGCGGGGGGAGCTTGAGCTGAAGCTTGGCGCCGGCAGGCCCACCCCGACACCCGAGTCGTGTCCTGCGGAAAAACTTGACTACCCCGCCAACAAGACAGTCACAGTGAATGTCTACAACGGCGGCAGCCTCGAAGGCAAGGCCGGGCAGGTGGCTGAGGAGCTGAAGAAGCGCGGCTACCCGGTCAAGGACATCGACAACAAATCCACCGACTACGGGGCGCCGACAGTGGTTGTTTCCGGCCCGGCCGGACATGCTGCGGCGTTCAACATGCAGCGCAACTTCGCCAGCTCCGAATACGTGCAGGACGACCGCGCGGACGGCACGGTGGACATCATCCTGACCAGCCGGTTCAACGGCCTTGTCCCACCACCCAAGGTGGATCAAACCCCGGGCGTGCTGTCCTGCCCGCGGTTGAGCCCGCCGCCCAGCGAACCCGCGGCCACAAAGGCGGCGGGCACGCCTGCTGCCGCTCCCTGAGCCGGTTCGCGCACCGCAGGCTCATTTCATCAGTCGGTGCGGTCGTAAGATTCCCGTGACGCAGATACGTCGCCCAGGTGCTCAATGGACCATTCCTGGAGGGCGCGAAGAGGTTCGACGAGGGTGCAACCCGCGTCGGTGAGCGCATACTCCACGCGCACCGGCACCTGCGGGTACACCGTGCGGCGCACGAGCCCGTCGCGTTCGAGCCCGCGAAGGGTTTGGGTCAACATTTTTTGCGAGATGCCCTCGATGCGGCGGCGCAGCTCAGAGAAGCGCACATCGCCTTCCTGCCCGAGGACTCCCACGATGAGCACTGTCCAGCGGTCGCCGATGCGGTCCAGGATGCGGCGGGTTGGGCAGTCCGCACGGTAGGGGTTGCCGGGATGCACGAACCCGGATGAGGTGGTTACCACAAAGTGCCTTCTTCCCGTCAGTGACATGCTCTCTTATAGTAACAAGGGTGCACCGATCGGTGCCCCTCGTTCGAAGGAAGGCATTCAATGTCCCGCATCACCGTGATCGGCGGCACCGGCTACGCCGGATCCGCCATCGTTGCAGAGGCTGCCGCCCGCGGCCATGAAGTTACCTCGTACAGCCGTTCGCTGCCGGACCAGCAAGTTCCCAACGTGGCCTACGTCCAAGGGGACGCCTCAGACGAAGCCTCACTCGCAGCAGTCATTAAAGGTGCGGACGCCGTGGTGGGGGCGCTCTCTCCGCGCGGGGCGCTTGCCGACGGTTTCCGCGGTGTCTACCGCACCATCGCACAACTGGCAGACACTGCGCGGGCGCCGCTGTTCATCGTGGGTGGGTATTCCTCACTGCGGCCGGCGCCCGGGGCGCCACGCTTCGTGACGGACCTGAGTCACGCTCCGGCGGAGTTGCACGCCGAACTGACCTCGGTTGCGGCACTCGTCACCGACGACCTCCCGGCCGCACCCGCAACCCTCGAATGGACGCTCGTGAGCCCGGCGGGAGGGTTTGGTGCGCATGTTCCCGGTCAGCGGCTTGGCCACTATCGAGTCGGTGGCGATGTCGCGCTGCAGCCTGACGGTGGCGGGGAAATCTCCGGCGCGGACTACGCCCTCGGATTTGTCGACGTCATTGAACAAGGCAGCCGGCACCGGGGACACATCAACCTCGGCTACTAGCTGATGGTGACCGGGCGGCCCTGCGCATCAAAGGCTGCACCCACGCCGGCCTGAATGAACCGCACCGCGGCTGCAATGTTTTCCTCGTCCGGGGTGTCGGTTTTGCGCCGCGAGGCACTTGCCGTCAATGAGCCGTGGATCAGCTGCACCAGCCCCTCAACGTCGGCCTCGGGCAGGAAATGCTGGTCCATGCCGGTGCGCAGAATGTCCATCAGCAAATTGTTGAGCTCGCCCACATGGACACCCAGTTTGGCAAACGAATCACTTGAGAGCACCGAGCGCATGGCCGGACCCGGGGGGAGGTGCCGGCGGGTGAGGTCTTCAAGCTGCGCCCGCACATACAAGCTCAGGCGGTCAACAGGATTCTCCAGGCCCTCGAGACTGGCCTTGAGCTCGGTGACGAACTTGCCGGTTTCATCCAGTGCGTAGGCCACCAGGAGCTGCTCGAGGTCGGCAAAGTAGTTGTATACGGCGGTCCTGCCCACGCCGGCGGTCCTGGCGACGTCGGTCATGGTCAGTCCGGGCAGGCCGTGTGTGAACAGAAGTTCGCCAAAGGCGTTGAGGATCTTGCGCTGCGTCTGCTCTCGCTGCGCCGCGTTCGTGGGGGCGGCTATTCGTGGCATAGAGACATTTTAGCGTCATTTCGTCAGTAAAAGTATTTGGGCCGCTTTGCCTGTTGCGTCACCGTTGGATCGCGGCGCGCCGGATCCCCAGGACACGCACGACGGCGGCACTGACGTCGCGTTCGAACGGCAGTTCCGCCGTGGTCATTGTTGAGGCCGCAAGGGCCTTGTCGATGCACTTTGCCACCAGTCGTTCGGGGATGCGCAGGGTGCGGCCAAAGCGCAGCCAGTCGTTGCGGTTCAGCCCCGTGCGGCTGCCGGCGCTGCCGCCCACGGGCAGGGCCATGCCTGGGTCGCGCGACGGATCACCGTCGGTGAGCTCGGTGAGGATGCCACCCGGCACGCCTGCGGCGAAGCCTTGCTCAATCTCCGCTGCCAGCGTGCACTGGAGATCGTACGCAGGAGCCACCAGCCATTCCCCGTTGGCCTGCTGGACCACCGAAATATTCTTGGCATGGAGGTTTCCATTGCCTGTCAGCCAGGCAAAGAGGAACTGCAGAAAAATGTTCCGGGCCGCCAGGCCCTGGGCGGCGCACATGCCCACGGCCGCGGCAGCCACTGCTTCGCTGGGCACCGAGTACTTCCGTGCCGGCCCCAACCCCAACAGCTGGGCGCCATCCTCCACCGCCAGCGCACCGCTGGGGGACCTGTCAAAACGTGACACCAACAGCGCGGCCCGGCCGTCACCGTCGTACACCAGGCGTGCATCCGCGACAGGGATGGAAAGTGCCTTGGCCTTCTTCAGCAGCAGGAACTCCGTTTCCGCCTGGCGGGCGTGGCTGCCGTCGTTGAATTTTAGGATGTAGGCGCGGGTCGGGTCCTTGTCGTGGCGGTAGGAGGCAGTGACCTTGTCCTGCAGGCCGGCCAGGGCCGACCGATCCACTGGGCCGGGAACGGCGGCAAAGTCGGCAAAGTTGATGTCATCCATGGTCTTGGTGACTGTCAGCAGCGACGGGATGCTTTGTGGTTCCTCCCCGGCGGGCACGATTTGGACGTCGCCCACGGGATTTCCGCCAGCCGCCAGGAGCAGTGAGAACTCGTCCGTGATGGTGGTTTTCACTGCCCACCGCAGCTTGGCCAGCCGCTCGCCTTCGGGCAGCAAACCGGCAAAGAAGGCCGGCACATTGCCGTGGCCAAAGGTCACCGGAACATCAAGTGCGGGCAGGGTGGAGGCGATGGCGGGCCCGCCGTCCACCAGATAACCGGGAAGGTAGGAAAAGACGACGCCCATGCTGGGGTGGCGGGTCAGGGTTGCCGCCGCCCGGCCCTTTTTGTAGATCACTGCCTGGGTGACGGCTTTGGCGTCCTCAAGGTTCTTCATGAGCCGGAGACGTTCAAGCTCAGGCTCATGCCCAGCGCCGAGGCCACGGCCGTCAGGATGTCCAGGCGCACGGTCTCCCGGCCGTTCTCAAGATCGCTTAACACCCGCGTGGAAACGTCGGCCAGGTCGGCCGTCTCGCTTTGTGTCAGCTGCAGGGTCTTGCGCCGGGCCCGGAGCGCGGCACCCAAAGCGGCAACATCCATGGCTGTTCTGCCTTTCCCTGGCGGTTGGCGCGGGTGCCCGGACGTGGCGCCCTTTGGCACCATACTATGCCGTGCGGATTGTTTTTCTGCAGGATCATGCAGAAAAACAATTGTGTGCCCGCGGGAACCGGGAACCGGACGCGGCGGCCGTCCGGCCTTATGTCACCTTTTCCCGGGTGTGAAATTCGGGGGAGTCCCACAGCCGGTTGTCGAGGATGTCGAACAAGGCGTCCACCGCGTGCCACACATCGAGGTGTCCCAGATAGAGCGGTGTGATGCCGAAGCGAAGCACCCCGGGCTCGCGGTAGTCACCAATGATCCCGCGCGCAAAGAGCGCCTGCATGACTGCGTGCCCCTCCGGGTGCACATAGCTGACGTGGCTGCCGCGCCGGGCATGGTCCAGCGGTGTGATTAGTTCCAGTGGATGCTCACCGCGCCGGGCGTCCACCAAGGAAATGAACAAGTCCGTCAGCGCCAACGATTTTTCCCGCAGCTGCGCAGCAGCGGCGGCAATGCTGATGTCGAGCCCGCACTCCACCAGGGCCATGGACAGTATGGGCTGAGTTCCGCACAGGAAGCGTGCGATGCCTGGAGCCGGTGCGTAGGAATCCTCCATGGCAAACGGGCGGGCGTGTCCCCACCAGCCGGACAACGGCTGCCAAAGGCTGTCCTGATGGCGGGGGTGTGCCCAAACGAACGCCGGTGATCCCGGACCGCCATTGAGGTACTTGTAGGTGCAGCCAACTGCGAAGTCAGCCGCGGAGCCGACCACGTCGACCGGCACAGCGCCGGCGGAATGGGCCAAATCCCACACGGCCAGGGCTCCGGCCTTGTGAATGGAAGAGCTGGTGGCCCCCATATCCCACATGGAGCCGGTGCGGTAGTTCACATGCGACAACGCCACGACCGCAACGTCGGGACCCAGTGCGGCCTCAAGCGGCAGCTCCGCGTCGATCAGGCGCACCGAGAATCCCTGGCTGAGGAAGCTGGCGATCCCTTCGGCAATGTAGATGTCGGTGGGGAAGTTGTCACGCTCGGTGACAATGACCTTGCGCGCCGGATCGGCGGACTTCTGCAGGTGCAGGGCAGCGGCCAGCGCCTTGAACAGGTTCAGGGACGTGGTGTCGGTGACGACGACTTCACCGGGGCCGGCACCGATCAAGGTGGCCACCTTGTCGCCCAGCCGGCCCGGCAGGTCAAACCAGCCGGCCGTGTTCCAGCTGCGGATCAGTCCGGTACCCCACTCCTGCTCCAACACCCGTGAGGCCACACCGGCCGCCGCCGCGGGCCGGGCACCCAAGGAATTGCCGTCCAAATAAATGACGCCCGCAGGCAGGATGAACTCATCCCGAAAGCGGCGCAGCGGATCATTCGCATCGGCGGCCATGCAGGCCTCCGGAGTGAGGGGCACAGCTGGATCCATGGGGCTTCCTTGCCTCGGGGTGTGTTCAGGGTCTCGCCGCTGATGCGGGCCAATCCCCAATCTATGGCCGCTTTTCAGGCCGGTCAAGGTTTTTCGGGCTGATCCGGCCAGCCAAGTGGCTAGGGTTGAGCGGTGACAAACTTTCTTGTGAAGAGACCGTGGACCGGCCGTATCGGCGCCCTGCTGGGCATCATGGTGATGGCGCTGAGCCTGCGCACGGCCGTGTCGGTGGTGCCGCCGCTTCTGGGCGAGCTCTCCGGCGAGCTGGGCTTCGACGCCGGCACCACGGGCCTGCTGGCCATGCTGCCGCCGCTGATGTTTGCGATCTTCGGTCTGCTCACCCCCGCCTTGATCCGCCGGGTCGGTCTCGAAAAGGCGCTGGTCGCCGCCGTCGTGCTGGCCGTGGCCGGGCAGCTGGGCCGGGCCGCCATCGACCAGGTCTGGCCGTTCCTTGGCCTGACCGCCGTTGTCATGGCCGGCTATGGCATCGGCAATGTGGTGCTGCCGCCGCTGGTGAAAAAGTATTTCCCGGACCGCGTCGGCTTGGTGACGGCCGGCTACGTGACGCTGCTGTCGGTGGGCACTGCCATCAGCCCGCAGCTGGCCGTGCCCATCGCCGGGGCCACCAACTGGCGAGTGTCCATCGGGCTGTGGGCTTCCGTCAGTTTGCTGGTGCTGCTGCCGTGGCTCATGCAATTCCTGCGGGACCGCAGGGAGAAGCACGACGCCGGCAACCCCCAGGGGCAGGCCGCCCACCTCGGCGCGGGTCAGGCAGGCGGGCCCGGGGCCGTGCCGGTGCCCAAGCTGCGGCCGTGGCGCTCGCCGGTGGCCTGGGGGCTGGTCATCTTCCTGGCCGGCAACTCGGCCCAAACCTATGTGTACTTCACCTGGCTGCCGCCATACCTCTCCGGCCAGGGGCTCGACGCCGCCACGGCGGGAACCGCGCTGGCCTACTTTGCCATCCTGGCCGTGCCGATGAGCCTGCTGGTGCCATTGTGGGTGCCGCGGATGAAGAACCCCATCCTGGCCATCAGCCTCTTCGCACTGTTCTGGGCCGCCGGACACCTGGGCCTGTATCTGTCGCCGTTGGCGGGAACGTGGCTGTGGGTCACCTTCTCCGGCCTCGGCCAGGGCACCTTCGTCACGGCCCTGCTCATGGTGAACCTGCGCTCACGGACAACGCACGGCTCGTCCGTGCTGTCCGGATTCAGCCAGGGAATCGGGTACGCCGGGGCGGGCATCGCCCCGCTGTTCTTCGGCACCATCCACGATGCGACCGGGTCGTGGACGGCCTCTTTCATCATGCTTTTCGCCTGCCTCGTGGTGATGATGGTTGGCGCCACCATGATCAATGCGAAACGGTATATTGAGGATTCAGCCGACGAGCCGCTGGCACCCGCACCCGCGGACCATGCGGTCGATCTCAAGGAGTAAACAAGCATGGCACTTCGTTTTCTGGTGACTGCGGCCATCCCCGAACCGGGCCTGACGTTGTTGCACGACGCCGGTGAGGTCACCTTGCGGCCCGACACCCCGGCAGCCGGCTTGCAGGCACTGTGCGCCAGCGGCGACTACGACGTGCTGCTCTCGGGCCTGGGCGACACCATTGATGCGGGGCTGCTTGCAGCAGCCAAGCTGCGCGGTGTTTCAAACTATGCGGTGGGCTTCAACAACATTGACGTTGCCGCCGCCAGCAAACATGGAATTCTGGTGGGAAACACCCCCGGCGTCCTCACGGACGCCACCGCGGACATTGCCATGCTGCTCATTCTGGGCACGGCCCGCCGGGTCGTGGAGGCTGACACATTTGTCCGCTCCGGCCAGTTTGCCGGCTGGAACCCGGACCTGCTGGTGGGCAGCGACGTGTCCGGCCAGGTGCTGGGGCTGGCCGGATTCGGCAGGATCGCCAGGGCCACGGCGCGCCGGGCACTTGCCTTCGGGATGGAGGTTGTCTTCTCGCCGCGGCCCCCTGCGGAGCGGATTGTTTCCGATGCCGAGCTGGGGGAGTTTGCCGGCAAGGTGAAGCAGCTGCCATGGACAGAGGTGGTGGCACGGGCCGACTTCCTGTCGATCCATGTGCCCATGAATGCGGAGACCCGCCACCTCATCGACGCCACGGTGCTGGCTGCCATGAAGCCTTCGGCCTTTCTGGTCAACACCGCCCGCGGGCCCGTCGTGGACGAGGCCGCCCTTGTTGCGGCCTTGCGCAACGGGGTGATTGCCGGGGCGGGGCTCGATGTCTATGAGGACGAACCGAACCTGGCGCCGGGTCTGGCCGAGCTGCCCAACACCGTGCTGCTGCCCCACATTGGCAGCGCCACCGTGCCGGTGCGCGCCAAGATGGGTGTGCTGGCCGCCCGCAACGCGATTGCGATGGCCAAGGGTGAGATGCCCGAGTTCGCCGTGAACCCGGACGCCTTCAAGGCATAACGCGCCCGCAGCTAGAAACTGGAGGAGCTGCCGGAGCCGGAGAAGCTGCCGCCGCTGGAACCATAGCCGGTGCTGCTGCCGCCCGAACTGGCGCTGCTGCGCGCCGTGTCGACCTTGCTCGTGCCGCTGACGTAGCCAGCGCTGAAGGCATGCACCGGGTAGAAGGTGTTCCACGCATAAACCGAACCTAAAATGGTGCTTTGGCGGCCGTGAGATTCACTCCTTCGGCTGCTTTCCATGGCCTTCTCCATGGCGTTCCGTTCGGTTTTGTTTTTGGTGTACTTGCCGATCATGGCCTCCGAATGCTGCTGGAGCAGGGCGCTCAGTTCCTGGCCCATGTCCCGCAACTGGTCCATGGCCGCATCCGGGGTGATGGCCCCGGAGTGGAAATCGGCGGCCAGCTGCTGGAGCCCCTGGCTGCTTTGGGTGTGCAACGAGGACAGGGCGGCGGTGGTGGGCAGTCCCTTGGCTTCAGGCTGGGAGAGCAGCGTCGGGAGTTGTTCCAGATCCTCGCGCAGGGGGCGGGCCTGCCTGTCCCAGGCGCCTTCCCAACCGGCATACCTGTTCAGCAGGGTGTTCGTGTCCGCAATGACGTCGTCCAGGCCGTCGAGTTCCTCGGCCAGATCTGCGTAGCGGGCCACCACCTTGACGTTGGCAGCCTTGGAGAGTTCCTTCTTGGTGAAGGCATGGCACTGTTGGTTCAATGTGCCGGCTTCATGGTAACGGGTGCTGAAATTCCGGTACTTTTCCAGCACCAGGGTGCCGTATGACGATGAATCAGGAATGGTTTTTGCGTTGAGCTCCGTGACATCCAGGGCAAGGCTCACGCTGGAATATCCGGCATCCCCGCGCTTGAGATGCTCGGCAGCCTTCTTCCTGTTGCCGGCACGGACGGCCGCCGTTGTGCCAATGCCCAGGAGCGCGAGGACCCCCACAATGCTGGTGGTGATGATGAAACCGGCTGAGCGGTACCAGGGCTGGTTGATCAGGGCTGCGCCCTTTTTGATCCCGGCGATGGTGCCGTCGGTCCACTGGGCCTCACGGAAGAGATCCTTGGTGGCTTCCTGGATGCTCTCTTGCTTGCTCAGCGACACCTTGCGGTCTTCGCCCATGTAGGAGCCCACTTTTCTGGAGATGGGGTCCACGGCAAAGATGAACAGGCCGTCGGCCCATTTCTGCTTGTCGTTGCTGAGCCACTCGGGATGTTGGCTGCGGGCGAGTTCCAGCACGTCGGCGTTGAGCCGATCGCCGCCAACGTCGCCCTCGATGGTCACGATGGCAACCTTCGTTGGCTCGTAAAAATTGATGTCCGCCACGGCTTCGACCAGCTGCGGCTGGTACAACACCCCGGCCGTGTCTTCGACGATGACGTCCGTTACCGGTGCCGCCATGGCTGCCGGGGCCGTCCCCAGCATGGCCATAAGCGCCAGGAGCAAAATACCCAAGATCTTCTTCATGTTCCCCATTTTCTGTCCACGTTTGCCCCCTACTCTAACGAATGGAGATATTTGCGGGCAGCGGCGGAGTCCAGACAATGGGGAGTCAGGAAAGCCGGGCCAGCACCCAGTCCCAGCGCAGCAGTTCCTGCTCCAAGCGCAGCAATGGTGCGAACGTTCCTGCCTGGAGGGCGGCGTAGACGGCGTTTTCCCCGGCCCCCAAGTGCGTCAGCACGGCATGGGTGGGCGTGTCCTCGCGGCCCCAAAAGTCCCGGTGCGCAAGCAGCGTTTCCTCGTCCATCAAGATGCTGTGCACGTGCGGATGGTGCGAACGCAGCTGGTCCAGGATGTGGAAGCCGTGGGTGTCGATGTCGCCCCAGTACAGCACCTCCACGTTCTTTAGCCAGGCTGCCTCGCGGATGCCCTCGAAACCGTAGCCGCCGCCAAAAACGGCCAGCGTCCGGGGCGCCGGCGGCAGGGCCAGGAAATTGACAAGATTTTCCGTGGTGATAATTCTGTCCACGTCGATTTCCAGGCCGGCGAAGGCCGCAGCCGTCACCTCCACGTCCTCCATGCCGGGAGCCGGGGCCTTTGCCGGGTCCAGGAAACGCAGCCGCACCCTGTCCGGGGCGGCGAGGAAGCCGTGCCTGCGCGCATAGTTCCTGCCCAGAAGTGGCCTGTCCGGCGCCAGGACCGCCAGCATCCCGTCGATGAGTCTGCGATGGTTTTCCACGAATTTTGTGTGCACGCCGGGCAGGGACAACTGGCGCAGGTAGATTCCGGGGCTGGGGTTTGTTGCGAGCCAAACAGCCACCCGGGCGGCCGTCAACGCATCTTCACCGTATTTAAGCAGTTCCAGGGGGCGCAGCAGGGCCCAACCCAGAAGCCCGGGATCGACCGCTGCCACGCGGCCGGCCAGGGTCGTGAACCGTGCGGCTTCGCGCCCCAGACCCAGAAACGCAATCTCGTCGGCGGCCGAGCCAAACACCGCGGCGCATGGCAGCGTGTTGGCGCCGATCGTGGTTGTTCCCACCGACACGTGCTCCAGTGAACAACCGCGCGGGGCCGGGTCCCAGGACCGGGCCCACGCGGCGGCCAGCGCGTAGTCCGTCCGCAGTTGCGTGGCGCTCGGGTGTTTCAACGCCCGACGCCGGGGATGAAGCCCCGTGGGCAGGGCCGCCTCACGCAGGAGCTCGCCACTGTTCCATGCCCTGAGTGCGGCCGCGCGGACATCGGCAGGAACGGTCCAGACCGGCGGCTTAGCGGCCACGCTTGTCCCGTTCGGCCCGGTACTCATGGATTGTCATGTTGCGCAGCTGGGAGTCGGCGCCGCTTTCGTTGGCCACAAAACCCACATTGGCCACGAACGGTTCAATCACGTGGATTTTTTGCAGCGGGGTGACAATGAGCAGCTGGAGTTTCAGCCTCTTGAACAGTTCCAGGCCGTACTTGGCGGACTCGTCAGAGCCGCGTCCAAACGCTTCGTCAATGACCACAAAACGGAAGGAACGCTGGTTTCCCGGGCCCGCAGCGATCCCGAACTGGAAGGCCAGCGCGGCGGCAAGAATGGTGTAGGCCAGTTTTTCCTTTTGCCCGCCCGACTTGCCGCCGGAATCGGTGAAGTGCTCGTGCTCCTCACCGGTCTCCGTCCATTTCTCCGAAGCGGAGAACGTGAACCAGTTGCGCACGTCGGTAACCTTCGCCGTCCACCGCTCATCGAGGTTGGTCCGGCCCTCGCGGCCGCGGAAGCGTTCCACCAGCGCCTCAACCTGCAGGAATTTTTGTTCCGAGTACTGCTCCTGGGCGCCAATTGATCCCTCGGAGCAGGCCCGCAGATCGGTGCCAAACTCACGCACCTCCGGGTCGGAGGTTGCCTGCGGTTCAAGCTGGATGTGCCGTCCGGGGTTGTATTCAATCCGCGCCAGCGACTCGTTGATTTCGCCAATGCGGGAGACGATGTCCTGCTTGCGGGCGTCCAAGAAGGCGTTGAACGCAACAATTTCATGGATGGTGTTTTGCGTCAGCGATTCCTTGAAGCGTTCGGCAAAACGGGGGAGGTCATTGTCCACCAGCTGCGCCAGGATCTTGTTGAACTCGCCAGCCGCCTCAAGCGAGGCGTCAAGTTCGTTCGTTTCGGCGGGGTACTTGTTGCGGAAATCGGCCATGAACCTGATGGTGGTTTCGGCGGCGCGGATCACCTGCCGGTTCAGCGCGTCGATGCTCCGGGTCAAGGTGTCACGGGCCCTGCTTTCCACCTTCGCCGTGTTCTTGTAGGTCAGGGTGCCCGACTCAAGTGCCGCCTTGGTGAGCCTGCCCAACTGGGCCAGCAGTCCGGCGTCGGACGTCAACGGCACCTCGGTGAGCGACTCGCGGCAGTCCACAATCTGCTCGGTGATGGCGCGGATGTCGGTCTTGTTGGCGCCAATGCGCTCCATCAAGGTCCGCAGCCGGCCGTTCGCCTTCTCCACGCGGTCAGCGGTTTCGGCCTCCCGGCGGGTGAGCTCGCGCAGGATGTCGCTGGAGGTTTCCAGCGTGGCCTTTTCCTCCTTCAGCCCTTCCATGGCGCGGGTGGTTGCCTGCCAGTTCAGGCCGGCAAAATTGGTGACGGCGGAGATGGTGCCGATGAGCCGCTGCTGGCGGGCGAGGTTGCCCAACTGGCTGTCGACGCGGCCCAAACCGTCAACGGCGGTGTGGGTCTGGCCCTCGGCTTGTTCGAGGGCGGCGCGCAGGCGTGCGATCTTGTCGTGGTTGTCCCAACCCAGCACATAGGTGGAACGGTCGGTGAGGGGCTTGCGGTCGTTCTTTTCGTGGCGCCCGCCTCCGCTCTTGAGCTGGCCGTTGATGGTCAGCGCCCTGGGGTAGCGGCGGAACTCATCCATCGTTTCGCAGCACTGGTGGTCAAAGCGGCGGCCGAGTTCGTCCAGCAGGAATTCACGCAGCGGTGTGCCGGGCTTGATGCCGATCTTGCCGGCCAGGGTACCAGGGGCGCCTGTTCGCGGAGTCGGGTTCTCGCCAACCTTCAGATAGACGAGCCGGGCGCGCAGGTTGTTCGCGTCAACCCAGTTGCTGACTGCGGCGTAGTGTCCGCCGGTCACCAACAGGGACAGGGCAAAGCCGTGCAGGGTTCGTTCAGCGGCGCCTTCCCAAGCGGCCTCCGAGTCGCGGACCTTCAGGAGCTCGCCGGCAAAGGGGAGTTCCGATTCGGCGATGCCGGTTCCGTCGCACAGCCTTTTACGCAGCATGATGAGCTCGCGCGGCAGCAGGTTTTGCCGGCTCAGCAGGCTCTTGAGGTCTTCCTTTAATTCGCCAGCCTGCTCGGTGGCCTCGGACCGCTGCCGGTCCAGGGCGGTCCGCTGGTCCTGCAGGCCGGCATTGGCTTCGGTCAGGTGCTTCTCCACGCCGGGGAGGGCGGCGGCGTTGGCGTCAAAGACCACCTGGTCTTCGGGCTCAAACAAGCCAAGGACCTTGGCCGCCTCGGAGTACGTTGTATACCGCTCGCGCTGGGCACCGGACTCGATGGACATGCGCGCCAGCTCGGCCCCGATGGCGGCGATCCGGCCCCCGCCGCTGTTGCGGATGTCGTCGCGCAAGTCAGCGAGTTCCCGGGTGAGGCTGCCGAGCTCGGCCGTCAGCACCGTTTGCTGTTCCTCCACCTTCGCTGCCGCGCGCTCCAACTCGAGCAGATGGGCCTCGCTGAGCACCAGTTTCCGGGTGGTGAACCACGGGGAGAGTTGTTCGCGTTGCTGGTGGGAGCTGTCGTAGTCCGCCGTCAGGGTGTGGTGGCGGGCGGCGTTGTCCCGCACCGGCTCCAGCATGCGGATCTGGTCCTTGGCCCGCAACACTGCATCGTGGGCTTTCTTCAGGTCGTCAAAATGGTGCAGGAGGTTTTTGAGGCGGGTTTCAACATCGTCCTCCTCCAGCATGTTGGTGCGCACAAAGTGGGTGATGTTCTCCACCTGCTTCATTGACACGGTGCGGTGGAACAGGTCCATGGCCTGGGTTGAACCAATGCCAAAGTGGCGTTTAAACGCTGCGCCGTACTTTTCAAACACGTCAAAGACGGCCACGCCGTCATTGCGCAGGCGCCGTTTCAGTTTGGCCAGGTCGGTGCCGAAATCGGCGAAGTCACCCTTGATGGACTGCTCGCCCTCGGCGATGGAGTAAAAACGGGTGGGCTGTCCGGCTTCCTGGGTGGCCCACAACGTGATGGCCAGTGTGATGGTTTTATCCAGGTTGGCGTTGTGGAACACGCCCAGCACCACGGTGAAGGTGCCCGGTCCGCGCAGCGCCACGGGACGGGAGGTGTCGCCGATGCCGCTGCGGGCGCTCTTGTGGAAACCGCGCACATACGACATGAGGCTGCGTTCCTTCTTTTGCGCACCCGCGGCCTTGTTGTATTCAATCCTGTTGGCGGGCAGCAGCAGCGTGGTGATGGCGTCCACCACTGTCGACTTCCCCGAGCCGATGTCGCCCGTGAGCAGGCTGTTCTCGCCGTCGAGCCGGAAGGTGCGCACATCCTTGTTGAACGTGCCCCAGTTCAGCAGCTCCAGGCGGTGCAGCCGGAAGCCCGGGCGGGTGCCGACGTCGTCGGCGGTGAGGTCGTCCAGGTTGAAGAGGCCTGGCTGGGCTTGAGTGCTCATGCTGATGCTCCCATTGCCGGGGTGGTGGTTTTGTCCCCGCCGAGGGCGGCGCGGTAGTCGGCGAGGCGGGCATCGAATTCCTCGAGCCACTGGGCGTCAACGTAGGCCTTCAGAATGCGGGCCACCTCATAGGTTTGGTCCTGGCCGCGGAGCTTGCGCAGGAAGCCCAGTTCCGTGACCTTCTTGATATTGCTGGCGAGCTGGTCAAGGACACGGGCCTCGTTGCTGGATTCGGGCAGGAACACGGAGACCATGTCGCCGATCTGCTCCGCCGTCATGATGAGCCGGGTCTCGCTGTTTTGCTGGTCAAATTCGGCCAACCGGGCCCGGAGCAGGGCCAAGAGCAGGCTGACGTGGAAGGTGAGCTGGCGGCGGGGAATCAAGCGTGGGAGGTCCGCGTCGGCGTCGGGGCTCGAGCGCAGGAAGGCGTAGCCTTCGCTGTCATCCAACACCAGTTCAAGACCGAGCACCGCCACGTAGTCGCGGGCCTGGGCGGACAGTTCCATGAGCCGCTGCCACAAGCGCTCATCACCGTCGCGGTAGACGACGCCCTTGAACAGCTTGGTGACCACCAGCGGCAGGCCGTCAGGTGTCCGGGCCCCAGCGTTTTGGGCGTCTTCTTCTTGGACCTCGTCCGGGGCTGTGGTCATGTTTGCCTCACAAAGATGATTTTTTCAACGGTGGCCTCACGGAGGCTGCCGTCGGGGAGTGTCCAGGACAGGGTTTGGGCCGTGTCCTGGTCGATGACTGCCGACGTGGACTCGGTGGCGAGCTGGAAGTAGCTGACAATCTCGGCCAAGCCCTGGCTGAGCGGGTAGGCGTCGGTGACGTCCGCGAGTGTGGCTTGTTCGGCGTCGGCCAGAACGGCGTCGATGTTGGCTTCGAGCCGTTGCGGGTCAACATAAAACTGGTCAAAGAGCGCGTGGGCGTCCACGTCGAGGTCCTCGGCGACGTCGACGGCGTCGTTGATGGACACCTGCCGGCTGGGCTCGTAAAGAGGTCGTTCGAAGGGCAGGGCGACGGGCACGTCATGGCCGGCAAGCTCGGCAAACGTCCCAGGCGGCGGGGTGGCGCGGACGGCGACGGCGCCGGATTCAATGTTGCGGATCAACGCCATGATGCGTTTGTTTTCAAGGAACACCTTGTCATCGAGCAGCCGCCGGATTTGGGCCGAGAGCTGGCGCACCGTGGACTGGGTCTGCTCGACGGCGGGCAGCCAGTCCTTTTGCATGGACGTGATGGATTGCAGCCCCGACTGCGTGGCGAGCGCCTCGATTTGGGTGGCGCGTTCCAACAGCTCGTGCAGTTCCGAGCGCAGCTGCGGGGACATGAGGTAGTCCCAAAAACCCTGGAAGGTGCGCCCCTGCAGCGAACCGCTGATGTCCTGCTGGGAGGAAAAGATGGACTCCAACAGATCGCCCTGGCCGCCCTCCCACATGGAAATTTGTTCGCGCAGGTTGCGGTCGAGCCGGCGGAAGTTTGCCTCCACTTCGCGGAAATCGGAGAGCAGGTCCTTGGCCTGGGTGGTCAGCTGGTGGAAGTGGTCCACTGCTTCGGGCCCGGTCATGACGGGGATGGTGCCGGTGCGGATCTCTTCCATTTGGGCGTCGATGCCATCGCGCTGGCGCTGCAGCTCCGCCAGCCGCGCCTCGGGATCGGTTTCGGAGCCATGGACAAGCGTCTTGAGCAGGTTGAAGATGCTGGACAGTCGGGACTGCGTAGGCACGAAGTCCCGCCCGCGCAGGGATTCCACCCACCGAATGACGTCCTCCGTGGAGGCGGTGAGGTCGTAGACGGGCTCGTCCCGGTTGTCGGCATAAAACTTTCGCAGCCATGCCTTGTCAGGTTCGGCCCAGTCGTCGAGGTACTCGCCGGCGGACCGCGGGAACCTTTCCTCGCCCAGGGAATCCCGGAGGGTGAACAGGACGTCGTCGAGGACGTCGATGAGATCCTGGCGGCCGAGGTTGCGCTGGTTGGGGTCGGTGAAGGCCGTCATGAAAAATGTCAGGGCCAGCGGCGCGTTTTGGGCGCGAAGCAGCGACCAGCCCGCGTGATTCTCACGCAGGGAGTTGATCGAGAAGTAGTCCATGGGGCGCTCCAAGGGGCTGCTGTTGCCGTAGTTTCAATCGTAGACGCAGGGGCAGACATTGACTCAATGGTGTCAGACTTCGATGTGCTGCCTGGAACCAATTCAGTTGGGGCTCGGCGGTGAGATCGCCGCCGTCGATACTCCGGCCGAATGCCATGCGGAAAGCAGTTTTGCGTCCCCCGAAACGAGAACCGCAGGCGTCACCTTGCCTTCGGTGACAAATCGTTCACGTGTGGTGTCGGCGCCCATGGGCACCACCATGGCCACAGGGGTGCCCCTGTCTGTGATGGTGATGGTTTCACCTGAGCGCACACGCGAGAGGTGGAGGCTTAGGTGTGCCTTGAATTCCCGGATACTGGCACCCATGATTTTCTGCCTCTCGTGTGGTCACATTGTGACGTCAATTGTCGTCTCAGGGTTTGCGGAACGATAGTGGTCGTGGGCGCCAGGGGCAGTGGCGACTGCGCCTAGGATGCTCCGCCACTGAGAGGCTGAAAACCAACTCCCAATGAACTGCCAACTTTTTTGGGAGTTGGGACTTGGGGGTTGGGTGTTTGTGGAGTGCACTGGCGCCTTATTCGCGGATGGTGAGTTGCCGCAGTTGGGCTATGGGCCGCTTGGCCATGTCTCCACAAATACTCTTGCATCTGGCACAAGCTTGCGCAGATGTGTCCATGGCAATCGACCCGTGTGTTGCAGTTTTCCCACCACAATGGCCGGATGGACTCCGCCGGCTCGGGCGGCGGCTGATACGTTTGCGGCGGATAGCGGCTCGGGGATGCTGACGAGCCCGGGAAGCAGCCAGTCATTGGCGCGTTGATTGGCAGCTGTTTCATTTTCGGAATCGGCTTCAAAGTCACTGTCGACCGTGGGACCGTTTTCGGCATGCCCCAAGACGATGTGTGCAACCTCGTGCAACAGAGTAAAGAGGACACTGTCAAACCTGCTGATCCGAGCTGACAACGCGATGGTTGGCCCCGAAGGTAACTGCCAAGCTGCACCGTCAATCTTGCTTCCCTTGAATGGAGATACGTGCACCAACTTCACACCCACCTCACTGAATTTTGCGGGCAGGGAAGCTAAATCTTCGGGGGAGGCGACTTCCTCGCGAATTCTGGAGGCAAGTTCCTCCAGCCCATCTCGGGAGTACGGCTTGGTTTTGAGCCCAGCCGCCATGTTTCGTGCACAGGCAAGCCATGCGTTCTGTGCTGCCGAAAACACGTCGCCTGCGTTGGATCTGCGAGCCGCGATGGAAAATAGTGGGGGCTCGTCCAATGAAGCGACGCCCAGAAACTTCATGACAGCCGGTTCAATGACGTCCAGATCCCGACTGTCGGGAATGATTTTGCGTTTTTTCAGTTCGTTGATCGGCACAAGCGTCGCAAGGCGTGCCCGGCGGGAAACTTCGTCGAGGCGTGTTGGATCGTCAGTCTGTCGCAACAACCACAGGTCGTAAATTGACTGCAAATTCAGCCACGTTGCGGCATCGGTTCCAGTGGCGTGGGCGATTTCGCTCGCCGTGGCCGGCGTAATCTGCTTGTGACCGTTGAGGATCTCAGAAATGGCCTGCACCGGCCGGCCCATGATTTCTGCAAACTCGCTAATGGTCCATCCGCGAGCTTCAATTTCATCACGAAGGTATTCGCCTGCGGGGAACGCTGTTGCTGGCGGGAGGAGTTCTTGGGTGGTCATGAGATCCTCCTTTCCTGTTATTTGTAGTGATCGGATAGTTCAAGGACAAGGACCTGCTGCCCTTTTCATCTGACCGGAAGTGCAAGATGATCCTCCATTTTTTATTGAGCCGGATGGAGTGGTCTCCTGCCCTGTCCCCAACTAGTTTCTCGAGGTGAAGTGACTTGAAATTGCGCAGTTTGCCGGCGGCAACGAGCAACGTAACCTTCTTTTGGTAAGCACGCACGACCTCTGTAGCGATCCGAGGCAAGCGGAAGTTCGGGTCTGTGTACAGCCTCCGCAAGTCTTCAGTAGCGAAATCCACTTTCACAAGCAACCCTTCGTCACCCCTGGGGTGATATAAGCATAGTCCTTTGCTTTGAACTTCGGCAAGTCGGCCATCACCCGACGGGTGATGACCGTTCTTCCGCGTACCTCGGCGCCATGGATTCCATCTGCTCCATGACCAGCTTGATCGCGGCTGGCTGCTTGTCCGGCGGGTAGCCATTCAGGACCAGAAGCCGTTTGATGGAGGACCTCAGCTTGGCGCGGACGTCCTCACGCACCGTCCAGTCCGTGCGAACGTCGCGGCGCATGATCTGCACCAGTTGCCGCGCAATCTCGGCCAGAACACCCTTGCCCATGACATCAACGGCCGATTCGTTCTCCGAAACGGCGTCGTAGTAGGCCAGCTCGTCCGACCCCAGTGGCGGATCAAAGGTCTTTCCGCGGTCCGCTTCGGCGGCCACCTCACGGGCCAGCTCCACCAGTTCCGCAATGATCTCAGCCGAGGAAAGCTGTTGGTTGGTGTATTTGCGCATCAGCTCGGCAATTCGTTCCGAGAAAGCCCGGGCCCGAATGGCATTGTTTCGAGTTGTCTTCGCCGACTCATCGGAGATCAATTTCCGCAGCGCCTCAATGGCCAACTGCGGATTCCGGGCCTTCTGAGCCTTGGCAATGAATTCCGGTGTCAGATCACCCAGCGACGGCTTCGGCATCCCAGCAGCATCGTAAATATCCAGGACTTCACCGGTTGCCGTTGCCTCGGCGATCAACTGTCCCAACATGCGCTGGATTTCCTCCGGGATGGGCTCGCCACGAGACTGCCGGTCATCGGCGTCCAGTTTGGCCATCCACACGCGAATTTCCTCGTAGACAGCCACCTCGGGGCGCAACGGCTCCAGCGAATCGGACCCCGAACAGAGCGCCCATGCCCGCGCCAGCCGGGACGAATCCCTCCGGTAGCTACCCGCCAAAGTCTCGTGTCCGGCGTCGTCCGCGGAAGTGGAAGCGGAAGAAGAAGGTACGACGGCGTTGCCAGGCGTCAGGGGGTCCCGCAAGTAATTCACCGCTCCCCACGTGGCGTTGAGGAACGCTTTGGGCCCACCCTTCATGAGCGTGGCCCTCCAGTCATGTCCGGTGAGGATTTGGCGCAATTGTGCCACCAACTCGTGGACCATGCCGATGGCCTCTTCGATGTTCTTGCCGGCAGGCTTCTTGGCGCGGTCGGAATCCGAGTATTCGGCCAGGGCGCTCGTCAGGTTGTCTGCCAGCGGGGCGTAGGCCACCAGCAGGCCGTCTTCCTTGCCGCGAAAGGTTCGGTTCACGCGGGCCAAGGTTTGCATGAGCAGGGCGCCCTTGAGCGGACGGTCCAGGTAGAGGGTGTGCAGCGGCGGGGCGTCGAACCCGGTGAGCATCATGTCCTTGACGATCACCAGCTCAAGCTCGTCGTCGACGTCCTTGAGACGCTCCTTGACCGAGGCGTTCTGCGAATCGCGCCGCACGTGGTTGGATACCGGGGGAACATCAGAGGCGGTGCCGGAATAGACCACCTTGATCTTGCCCCGATCAAGCTCATCGGCGTGCCAGTCAGGA
This sequence comes from Specibacter sp. AOP5-B1-6, assembly GCF_052376555.1. NCBI lineage: Bacteria > Bacillati > Actinomycetota > Actinomycetes > Micrococcales > Micrococcaceae > Specibacter > Specibacter sp. AOP5-B1-6. The sequence goes on along the minus strand of NZ_JBQSVT010000018.1, from coordinate 14,499 downwards.
CGAAGCTCCACGATGGCCGCATACAGCTTCGCGCAGATCTCCCGTGTCCCACCTACGATCATGGCCTTGCCCGGAGCCTCGATGAACTTGGACATTTGGCCGCGGCGGTTCTCCCAATGGGTCACCAAATCCTGGGCAAGTGCCGCGATGCGTTCGGGGGCTCCGTACACGGCATTGACCACGGCCACACTGGCCTCAATGCGGGCCCGCTCCGTCTCATCGAGTCCCAGCGTGGCCTCATCGGCGGAATCGTCGAGCGTCTCTTCCGACATGCCGTCGGCAAAACCGACCTTGATCAGCCGCGGCTCAAAGTACACAGGAACCGTGGCCCCGTCCTCCACGGCGCGGGAGAGATCGTAAATGTCGATGTACCCGCCAAATACCTCCCGGGTGTCCCTATCCGCAAAGGAAATGGGAGTACCGGTAAAGGCGATGAGCGTGGCATTGGGCAGGGCGTCGCGGAGATGCCTGGCATAACCGTTCAGATCGTCATAGTGGCTGCGGTGCGCCTCATCGACAATCACAATGATGTTCTTGCGGTCGGACAGCAACGGATGATCGGATCCGGCGTCCTTTTCGCCCTTGCTGCGGCCAAACTTTTGCAGCGTGGTGAAGTAAATGCCGCCGGTGACTCGGTTGCTCAGTTCCTCGCGGAGCTGGGAGCGGCGGCGGATCTGCTGCGGCGATTCGGGCAGCAACAGGCTTCGTGAGAAACCCTCAAAGAGCTGCCCATCGAGCTCATTTCGGTCCGTAATCACAACAACTGTGGGGTTGCGCAGTTCCGGGCGACGCATCACCTGGTTGGTGTAAAGCTCCATCTCCATGGACTTGCCCGAACCCTGGGTGTGCCAGACGACGCCGGCCTTGCCGCGGGATTCGCCGTTGGAACGAACCGCCTCGATGGTGCTGCCAACGGCCTTGGTAACGGCAAAGTACTGGTGCGGCTTGGTGATCCGCTTGGCCAGTCCTTCCGCCCCGGAGTCAAAGGCGGTGAAGGAGTTCAACAGCTGCAGGAATCGTTCCTGGTTATACAAGCCGTCCAGGGCGGTGTCCAAGGCGCTGATGACGTCGCCGTCCAGCATGGCACCCGGCGGGACGGGAACTCCGTCGTCGTCCACGTTCCACGGGGAGAAGTGATTGAGGGGCGTAAACGCGGTGCCGAATTTGGCGATGATCCCGTCGGAGATGAGGTTCAGGACGTTGAACCTGAACGCCATGGGAAATTCGCGCAGATACGTTTGCAGCTGGGCGTGGGCGGCGGCGACATCGGCCGATTCGCTGCCGGCCCTCTTCAGCTCGATGGCACTGACGGGCATCCCATTGAGGTACAGCACCATGTCGAAACGGCGGCTGTGGTCACGGTTGGTGAGCGTGACCTGGTTGACGGCCAGCCAATCGTTGTCATCAGCGACGTTGCTGACCAACCGGATGGTGGGGTTCTTCTCTCTGCCATCGGTGTCGATGTAGCTGAGTCTGTACCCGTCCACGAGGTACTTGTGGATCCGGTGGTTCTCGGTGAGGGCGTCGTTGGATTTGGGGGTGGCGATCTCAGCGACGGCCTGGCGAAGATACTGTTCCGGCACCGTGGGGTTGAACTTTTGCAAGGCAAGAAGCAGACGACGCCGGATCACCAGTTCAGCCCACGACTCACGTTCCCCCGTGCCCGGGGCTATTTCCTCGCCGCGGGTTGGCTTCCAGCCCAGCTCGCCCAATTGGTCAAGGGCCAGGCCTTCCCAAGCTGCTTCTGAAAAACTGGTGGTTGCCAGCGTCATGGTGCTCTCCCCAAATGATGATCTTCGATTAGTCATGACGCTATCAGCAGGGTCTTGCGTTGGTGCAGTTGTGAACTGTTATTCGGGGTTATCAGGGGACACAGTTCAAAAATCATGCCACCGCCGGTGGCATGATTGAGGCATGAGTGAGAAAGAAGAATCCACCCTGCGTTCCGTTGAGCTGACCCGCACCTCCACCGCTGTATATACAGTCCGGAATGCCTCGGGAGCGGAGATGCAGTTCGGACATGGCGAAGGCCTGTTCAGCCCTGTCGAATTGCTGCTGGCCGCCATTGCCGGCTGCTCGTCGATCGACGTAGATACCGTCACAGCCCGCAGCGCCGAGCCCACCAGCTACACGGTGACTGCCGCCGGCGACAAGCTGGTCGAGGACGGCGCCACCCGCATGGACAACCTGAACCTCGCGTTCAACATCAACTTCCCCGACACCGAGGGCGGCCACAAGGCTGCCGGAATGGTGGAGCGACTGGCCTGGCTCTCGCACGAGAAGTACTGCACCGTCTCACGGACCGTGGAACGCGGTACCCCCGTGGCACATACCCTCAACGTCACCGTCGGCGACACCACGGACTGACTGATACACGCGCTGTTGCGCAATTGCTTTCACTCACCGATCGCCCAGCTCCGCTTCCAGCAGCTCGACGCCCGGCAGGCTTGATGTGAACTCCTCGGGCGGCGAGTCCACGATCTGTGTCTTCCATTCGGCAACCCCAATCGGAGCGCTGTACCCGCGCAAGGCGTACTCTGCCACCACATTGTTCTTGGTCTTGCGCCGGAGCAGGCCGATGGTCGGTTTATCGTCCGGATGGCCCATCAGGTCATCCACCGCGGCCATGTACAAGCCCAGCTGGCCGAGGAATCCCGGGTCAAACTTTCCGGCCTTGAGCTCAACCACCACAAAACTGCGGAGTCGGAAGTTGTAAAACAGCAGATCGGCAATAAATTCGTCCCCGCCGACCACCAGTCGGACCTGTCTGCCCACGAAAGCAAAGCCCTGGCCGAGTTCCAGCAGGAACTTCTCAACGTGGTCGACGAGCTGCGATTCCAGCTCCGCTTCATTGTGCCGATCCGTAATGGCCACAAAGTCGAAGATGTACGGGTCCTTCATGGTCTGCTGCAAAAGGTCCGAATCAGTTGCAGGAAGAACGGCCTTGAAGTTGCTGATGGCCTGTCCCGAGCGTTCGTGCAGGCGCGTCTCAATTTGGTGGACAAGCACGTTGCGGGACCAACCATGTTCGACGGCGGCAGCCGCGTACCAGAGGCGAGTTTCGGGATCGCTGAGCTTCTCCAGCAGGGCGATGTGGTGGTACCACGGCAATTGTGCAAGAGGCGCTTGCACAATTGAGTCGCGTGGCCAGACCTCGCCAAACACACGCATGTATTTAAGGTTTCTTGGTGAGAATCCCTTAGCACTTGGAAACGTGTCTCGCAGGTCTGCTGAGAGTCGGTCGATGACTTTGGCTCCCCAGCCTTCCTGGCTTTGCCGCCCCAGGATTTCCTTCCCAACCTTCCAGTACGTGGCAACAAGTTCCCGGTTGACCGCCGCCACGGCCCGGACCCGCCCGGTGGAAACCCTGTCCGCCACCGATGCCAGCATGTCGGGGTACCAATCAGGCATTCCGCTGCGTACCGGCGTGGGTGGAAACGCCGGGGCTTCTTAATTTGTGTCGTTGTGCTTGGACATGAGCAAACCTCTTTCGAATCTTGCAATGTTCCTATGCTCAGAAGCTACACGCAGGGTCTGACATCATTGTGGGATGGCCAAGAATAACAAGGGCAGCAAAGCCCACGCATCGACCACATCAGTCAGCGAACGGCGGGCAGTTCTGGCCGTGGACGCGGTGGCCCCCGCGTTCGCCGCATGGTGCAACGACATGCCCGGCCTGCCGGAGGGTGCAGTTGAGGACTTGCTCGACGCCGTGGGGGCGCTGGCATCTGCCTACTTCAAGCTGGTGCCGGCGTCCGATGTCACCAGCTTTGAGCCTCTCGCCTTTGGTCAGGCCATGTCTGCCGTTGTCGCTGCTGAGGCTGAAGAGGATACCGAGTTCATCTTTGTCGCCATCCGCACCTACTTGCTGTTCCTTGAAGAAACCAAGGGGTGGACCGGCAGCCCGGAGGACCTGGGCCAGGTGTTCACGCTGTTTTACGACGACGACGACGACGACGAGCCCGGCGAGCTGGCACTGCCGCAGCGCCCGAGTGCGGAAGAGGAACTTGCCGCGCTCTCCGGAACTCAACTGGCCGCGCATCTGAGGTCCGTACTGCAATGGCTTGGCGACAGCAAGCAGGTCACATCTACCGGCGCGTTAAAGCTGGCGGAGATTGAAGGCGCCGCGGCGGCCGTGGGCCTGGTGGCCAAGGGGGCCGCACGCAACGCCAAACGCCAGCACTTACCCGGCTTCAACACGGAGAGCCTGGAACCTGGTGCGCCTCTAATCGTCAAGACCATGCATGAGCTGCCCCTGCTGTCCAAGATCTGGGCGGCGCTGGAGGGCGGTGGTTTTATCGACATTGGATCTACCAAGGTGTGGCCCACCCCGAACGCCGAGGCAATCCTGGTCCACGGGCACCCGGCGCACTTGGCGGCATTGCGCGGGTTGATGGCTAACTTCCTGTCCGTGAGTGTCGTGGGGGAACCGGATTGGGCGCCGTGGGTTGCACCAGCCGCGGAGGCCCAGGCCGGGTTGCTGTACGCCGCGGCGTTGGACAGGTCCACCATTCCGGTGACCCTGATGGAGAACCCGGACACGCTGGAAAATTTGGGCATGGACGAATTTGCTGGCCGGCTCCTGCGCCGGCGCATGGCGGAGCTGGAACAGTTGGGAGTGGTCACCATGGATGGCGCCGTGCGGGTGCAGCCAGCTCTGGTACCTATGGTTTTGCTGGCCCTGGGGCGGCACGTCGGAGACGGTGGTGGCGCGAGCCCACGGCTTCCGGGCTCCGTCAATGCTGGCCCGGCACCCACCCATCCGGTGCCGCTGTTGCAGCTGAAGGTGGCCGTTGAGGATACGAAGCCGCCGGTATGGCGCCGGCTGGTGCTGCGTTCGGACCTGACTCTGGCACAACTGCACAGCATTATCCAGGCAAGCTTTGAATGGGTGGACTACCACCTGCACGAGTTTAATGTGGGCGGCTACAACGGAATCACCTACGGTCCCATCGGCCCCGAGCACGACTTCGGCGATCCCATGCCTGAAGATGAGGCCGCTGTGACCGTGGGCCAGTTGTTGAACGCCGAGAAGGACCGCATCGGCTATACCTACGATTTCGGCGACAATTGGCGTCACATGATCATCCTGGAGAAGATCCTGCCTTTCGCCCCGGGGCCGGCTGTGCGCTGCACCGGGGGTCGGGGGATGGGCCCGGCTGAAGACTGCGGAGGCCCTTGGGGCTGGCAGAACGTTGTGACGGCTGTCAACGATCCCGCCCACGAGGAGCACACCGAATACCGGGAATGGCTGGGCATGGGGCTGGGGGAAACCCTGGATCCGAAGGAGTTCGACCGCGAGGCCCTCGATGAGGAGCTTGCCGAGCTGTTCTAAACCACAGTCCGCGGCCGGCCGGCGTTGTCGTTCATGGACGACGCCGGACCGGCAAGTCCCGGCCGAAAGTTGCCGCGGGCAGAGCTACTCGCCGCGCCGCAACTGAGGAATGAACCGCGCCGTGCGCTTTTCCAATGCTTTGGGATCCAGTTCGGCCGTCTCCGGTTCACCGGGCTCCAATCCGTTGTCGCTCATGTATTTGAGGGCCCGGCCCACGAGCGTGCGCTTCTTTGCAAGGGCCTCAGGACAGCTGGTGGATTGTGTCGTGGCTTGGTTGATATTTGCTCGTGGTGAAGACTCGACCACAGGGTGTTGCGGGCGAGCCCAAGTGTGGCGCTGACGCTAAAGCGCCGATGCCGTACGTGCCCCGCGCCGTATGCGAGGGCGCATCGACTTATCGTCGGGTGGCGAAGGATATGCTGCAAAGCGGCCGAAAGCCTGTCACAAACAGCGAGCGGATGATTCTCAACAATTTCTTGGCCATGAAGCATATTCGGCAGATTCGGGATCAGAAGTTGACTCCCGAGCTGGTTTTCGAGCTTCATCGCATCGTAACGGATGGCACGTTGGATGATCCTGACGACGCGGGACGGTTTGGAGCAACCCGGCGTTCAGAGGGTTGGAGTGTGGGGAGATGACGAACAATTGCTTCATGCACCCCCGCCAGCTGAGGAATTGCCCCGGCGGCTTCAGGCGCTTTGCGACTTTGCAAATGGAGACGCCGGAGACGGCAGTTACATGCCGCCCGTTGTCAGGGCCATCGTGCTGCACTTCATGATGGGCTACGACCACTATTTCGCGGATGGGAACGGGCGAACTGCTAGGGCGTTGTTCTACTGGAGCATGCTCCATCAGGGTTATTGGTTAGCTGAGTTCATCACGATTTCCAGGATTCTACGAAAGGCTCCGGGGCAGTACGCGCGTTCCTATCTTTTACCAGAGGACGACGACGGCGACCTCACCTATTTCTTGCTGTATCACGTGCAGGTCGTTGACAGGGCGCTGGATGATCTCACCGCCTACCTGAAAAGGAAGGCTCAGGAGCTGGTCAATGTGCGCGCCTTGCTGCACCTAGCTCGTGGAGAGTTTAATCATCGGCAGATTGCCTTCCTGGAGCTGGTGTCGAAAGATCCATCCACTGTGGCCAACATTCGATGGTATTCGGGTGCCTATGCAACCTCAGGAGCGACGGCACGCCACGACCTTGCGGCTCTGGAGAAACGCGGGCTCCTGCTCCGCTCCAAGAGTGGCAAGCAGTACATCTGGCGTGCAACACCGGACTTGGTCCAGAAATTGCAGGGTGGAGCGTAGGTCGGACTGGGTTTCGACCACAGCATCCCGGCGCAGCGTGGGAACGCAACTTCACGTTTTCTCCAAGTCCAAATTGAACTTGGAGAAAACTTGGAGTTGCCGTTAGATCATTGTCGAAACAGCCGATTCGGAATCCTTGACACGAAACTTGCCCGACATTAGCTGGGGGAGCAACGCGTCGCGGGTTGCGGCAAGAACCCTGTTTTCGAGGACAAGGCTTTCGATGGTCTCTCTAAGGGTGGCGACGCCGACGCTAAATTCTCGGGCTTTGTCAGCCCCTGGCCATGCGACCTCGACAGCTGCTAGATCCTTCCAGCTTGTCCGTGGCATACGAGTTCCTTCGCTGGCAGCTGTTACGCGTTCTACGACGAAGTCACTGGCTACGCTGGCCAGTACGAAGCCGGACAGTTCAGCTGACAGTGGTGTCAGTACGAGAATGTCAGTAGAACAGACCCCCGCGAACGGTGCCGAGATCACCTTGTGGAAATATGGTCGGAGCTTTCCAAAAAGAATGTCCCCTGCATGGAAGCTTGCTTTTGTGCTCGTAACAGCGTCCGCAGTACCCGCCGCGTGCAGCCACATTGATCGACGCGGAATATGTTCCAAACCGACGTAATTGTCGCTTGGGTCCAAGCTATTAGGATCCGTTAGCTCTTTCCGATTGGTTGCCAGGTTCTCGATTGTGATGAGGTCAGTAGCGTCTGCCATCAGTTCGGCAAGACTTGCCCTGATGTACTCGTCAGCTGTTGCAGCGAGTTTGGAGTTGGCGGCGATCTTGTCGTCGAGGGCGCCTAGGACTTCTGCGATGGCTTGCTGTTCTGGGAGAGGTGGCAGGGGAATTTGAATGGATGAAAGCTCAGACAAACTCAGGTTGGCCTGGACCGACTGAACAACAAGAGCCAAAGCATCTTGAATTCGGATTTTGTCGCGAAGGCAATAAAGCAAGAAGCCAACATCAATTTTGGCTTTATCCGGTCGTATTATGGCGAGTGCTTGATTTGTATTAGCGGGAAGAAACTGTGCTGAGACGCGAGCAACTCGCCCGATGGTCCCAGCAATCGAAAAGAGGAGATCGTCTTCTTGGAGAATGGAGCGCGCCAAGAGCAGGTTTGTCTCTTCGTTGATGTGAGCGAATTTCTCCGGAATGAACTGGCCTTCAGCTGTAATCGATTCGACTTTAACGAATGAAATGCCGCGAGTCGTGTAGCCACCCACTTTCGGTGTCGTCCCTTTGGTAACGCGAGTAGAAACGGCACCGACGGAAGTTAACTGCCAGTCGCTCATGAAATCCTCACTAACTGCTCACGCACAATAGCAGCCAGGTGTTCGGACTCGTCGAACTGGGCAAACAGGTCCGCGGAAAGGCGCGCGATCTTATCCTCGATCGGCTCGCCGTCGTCCTCCACTTCGGCAGCACCAACGTACCGACCGGGGGTCAGGGCGTAGTCGGCGGCCTTGATCTCCGCCAAGGTGGCTGACTTGCAGAAGCCGGATTCGTCGTTGTACTCCAAACCGGAATCAGCAGCGGACGCCGATCCGCGCCAGGCGTGGAAGGTTCCAGCAATCTTCGCGATGTCCTCATCGCTCAAAGCACGCTCCGCGCGATCGACCATGTGGCCCAAGTTCCGGGCATCGATGAACAAAACCTGACCTGTCCGGTCAACCGATCCTGCGGCACCAGCTGTTTTGTCCTTCGCGAAGAACCATGTACACACGGGGATCCCGGTGGAACGGAACAATTGGGTGGGCAGGGCTACCATGCAGGAGACCAGATCGGCCTCAACCAACTGGGCGCGGATCTCGCCCTCGCCTCCGGAATTGGAGGACATAGAGCCATTGGCCATGACTACTCCAGCAGTGCCGATGTCGGACAGCTTCGAAATGATGTGCTGGATCCACGCATAGTTCGCATTGCCTGCCGGAGGAACACCATACTTCCAGCGAGCGTCAGACTCTGAACGGACCCAATCCTTGATGTTGAACGGAGGGTTGGCCATGATGAAATCGGCCTGTATGTCAGGGTGCAAGTCGCGGGCAAAGGTGTCACCCCAAGTTGTACCAAGTTTTCCATTGAGACCGTGAATGGCTAGGTTCATCTTCGCCATGCGCCAGGTCCGCTCGTTCAATTCCTGTCCGAAGACAGATATGTCGGAGCCCTCCTTGCTGTGCGATTCAAGGAACTTCTCTGCCTGCACAAACATGCCGCCTGAACCACAAGCTGGGTCATATACGCGGCCGTGAGTGGGCTCCAAAACTTCCACGAGCACGCGAACCACGCCCGCTGGTGTGTAGAACTCGCCCCCGCGCTTGCCCTCCGCGCGGGCGAACTTCTCCAGGAAGTACTCGTACACTTCGCCCAACAGGTCGCGGGCCTTCGTGGCGCCCCCGCCCGCGAACTTGGCGGAGTTGAGCAGGTCTAGAAGTTCCCCGAGGCGGCGTTGGTCCATGTTGTCCTTATTGAACATCATGGGAAGTGTTGCATTTAGTGTCGGGTTCCGCTCCATAATCAAGGCCATGGCGTCGTCGATCAATTCACCGATGGATTTGGCGGGCTCTCCCATAGACGCGATCGTGCCTTTGGCATTTCTTGTGAGGTACGTCCACCGTGCCCGGGCCGGAACCCAGAACACGCCACGGCCCGTGTACTCATCAACGTCGTCAATGAGCTGCCCGATCTGGTCTTCGTTCAAGCCCTCAGCGGCCAGTTCGGTGCGAATCTGCTCGCGGCGCTCGTCGAAAGCGTCGGAAACGTACTTCAGGAACACTAGCCCCAAGATGACGTCCTTGTACTGCGAAGCATCCATGGACCCGCGCAGTTTGTCCGCGGCCTTCCACAGCGTGTCCTTCAGTTCCTTCATGGTTGAGGGCAGCGCCTCAACCTTTGCCTTCTTCGCAGCCACTAGCTGGTTCCCTCCGTAGTCATGCCAAAATTCAATACCGAAAAACTTCCCTGCACAGCGCCATCGAGCAGCAGCTCGGAAAGCTCATCCAACTGTTGTAACCGTACCGCCAGCCTCCGACGTTCTGCCGCCACCGCAGCCAACGCCCCGCTCAAGGCGGGTTTGGCGCCGTCGTGCATTCTGCGTGCAGGGCATTGCCGCCAATCACCAGGCGGGCCCGCTAGGTCCTGGGCCAGAACCGCAGGGAGCAATCCGTTTGCGTTCTTGGCGCTGATGCGCAGGATCCTTGCCGGATAAAGTACGACGGCGGCCCCCGCCTCATCCACCATGGCGCCGGCTTGCGCTCCGGTTGCGAAGATGACGTCGCCCGGTTCCGTCAGGCGGCCCTGGGGGTAAGCGTTGGCAAAGACCAGCTGGCTGACCTTGCGGGCTTCGTGAGCCAGCTCGCCGCTGAGCTCTTCGACCCCAATGACAGTGAACTGGGCGCGCCCCGGTAGCGGCGGTTCCAAGTGACCGTCCGCAAGCCGGCGGCCGGGCAGGTATTTCAGGGAGCCGGCGGTGATGGCTGCGCCAACCGTTGTAGGAGTGAGTGCCGGGCGCGTTTCGGCGAGCAAGTCCATGTGCAGCGGGGCTGCGTGGGTCTCGTTGAGGGCGTCCAAAATACTCTCGGCTTGAATCAGCTCTGAAGCGGCAGCGTTCGCGGCGACCGCCGGAAGATCGGGAATCTCGGGGGACTGGGCCGCCGCTGTCAGAGCTCCTTGCCTGGCCAGCAAGGAACGTGTCCGCACGAGCTTTGCGAAGCGGAATGAATGAGCCCGGACGTGGTCGCGGCTGCCCATCGATGCGGCCAGGTCACCCACCAGATCCGCCCTGACGTCCGCCGTCATTTCCTGCCTCGAAAGATCGGCGACCATGGTCCAACGATCGGCAATGGTGACGTTGGCATGAGCTGGACCGAGGACCCACAACGCTTGGGCCTGGCGCGGACGAGAAGGAAGGAGCCCTTGTGGCAGGCGGACGATTGCCCGGACGCGATCCGAACGCAGGATGTCCGAACGGATCGCCTCCGCCTCACGATTATGAGTCGTGCGCTGCAGCGAATCGGTCAAGATGGGGGCCGGAGCCAGCACAACGGCACAGGCCTGATCATCCATGTCCAGGGAGATGTTGTCGATGGCGGTCAGCACTTCCACGGCATCCGAGGTGGGAAACGAAGGAGAAGGGAACTGCGCCAAGCGAACCTTTGCCCGTTCTTGGTGGCCGGAACCCGCATGGTTGGTGACCTGCAGGTTTTCCTTGGACTGGCCATGCACCCGCATTCTCCTGCGGGCAAGCCTCGCTGAATCGGAAGCCAACGTTCCCACGCACAAGGTGGCCGGGGCTGCCTCACCCAGAATGTCGGCGACGGCCAGCAGAAAGTCGCTGCCGCCGTCGTCCGTGAATACGGGATCCTGCTCGCTGTTCGCAGCCAGTTCCACTGCCGTTGCGGCCAGTAGCTCGATGGCCTCCGACGTCAGCATGGTGTTCGCCTGGACCGGAGGACCCGCACGGAACCTGTCGCCGAGCAGTCGTTCGAATGCGGCTGACGCCGTGTAGGAAGCATCCGTCAGGAGATCGGCGTAGGCAGCCAGGTTCAGGAGGTTGGGACCAAGGGCTTCGATCTCGGCGAATAAGAACTCATCATCGGGATCATATTCATCGGCAGAATCCAGGAGAACATCGGCGTCCTGGCTCCCCAATGGCGCGTCCGTGAGTGTGCGCAGGGCAATGAGCGCTGTCAGGCCAGCGAAATGGATGTGCTTGGTTTCCGGGCCCAGCGGTGCGGCGAAAGCTGCTGCATCTTCCGCGGCGTGGGGATTATTGCCCCGACCGGTCGCGGCCAGCCATGTAGTTACTTCAACGGCATCGAAAAGTTCTTGCCGATCATGCGTGGCAACCGCCGGCGGGAACGGCGTATCTGAGTTCTTGCTACGCGAGCGCCACATCGAAACCACGGGGCGTTGGACCCGGGCGAGCTGGGCAATGTCGGACAGGGTGATCTGCAATTGCTGCCCGGGCAGCGCTTTTGTCGTCTGGGAATGTCCCGTCTTGGCGCTCATGCAGATCTCCTTGTCTCTCGTGTGGTTTCCATTCTAGAACGTCTGTGGACAAACCATGTGGATATGTTGATAACCCGGGTTATCAAAGCTACGTGACGATGGCGGCTTCGGGGCGGCTTACAGTCATTTCATGAGCACCGAGAAGATGTTTGGTGAGGTTGCTGCGAGGCCGGCTATTGGGGGCGGGCTCGACGGTTCCCGGAACGATCTGGAATGTCAGACCCTCCTGCCAAACTACGGACACACAGCTCGAACCATCACCCGCACCAGGGTTAACCGTCATCAGGAGAAGTCATGACAGCCCCACCAGTACCGCCGGCCGGGCAGGCGCCGGCACCCCACTGGATGCAGCAGGGTCCCCCTGCCCCGATGCGCAAGAGCAAGAAACCGTTGCTCTTTGGTTTGGGCGGCCTGGTGATTGGGGTGGCAATTGGGCTTCTGATGGGCGCACTCGGCAGCGCAGTGGGCGGTGCTGTCAGCAAATCCAACGCGATCTCGGAAGCGGTGGAAGCATGTTCGGCCGCGGACACCGCTGGTGTGGACGTCATGGATGAGGGCAAGAGCCTGAGCTTGCAAACAACCGGTGAGGAATCAACGGGAACCAGCATGGCGACGGTGGTGTGCGTGCTCACCGAATTGGCCTCTCCAGAGAGTATTTTCAACAAAATCGACTCGACCCGTGCGCTGGACGGAACCAAGTCCGCCGAGTGGTCGGGATTCAGCGCTTCGTGGACTTACCACCCGGACAACGGGTTGAACATCATTGTGGAAACCGCAGCCAAATAGCTGCCCCGAAAACAGGAGTTGCGATGAGCGAAGAAGTGCCGCCGAATGATGCTCCCGTCGGGGAAGCATTCGATTGGGCCACCATGCCGGCTGTTCGATGGCGGATGTTGTTTCCGCTTCCACTGCCACCGATTTCGAACAATTCCCGGTCCGCGGCACCAGTGGACGCTGTCGCCATCACATGCCTTGAACCTGGAAGCGTTGCCTGTCCAGCAGACCAAATTTTGACCCACTGGCCGAATGGTCGGCCAGCTACCTTTGGGGGAAGTAATGAGCAAGCCTGAACAATTTGAATCCACGGACACGCGCAAGCCCGTGTCCGGCCAAACTGCCCCGGCCGCCGGGGAACCCGGGCCGGGAGCCGGGGCGCCGCGGCCTCCGAGTGCCGGCGTCCCGCCGCTGCCGACTGGTCCGATGGCTGCGACGGGAAAGGTGGCCAAGACGAGGAAAGCCAAAAAGTCTGCACGAGTTGGCGCCGCCCGAGCTGGAGGTTCCGGTGGAACGGGCAAAACAGTGTCAGGTGGCCGCAAACCACACATTGGCATGGTGGTGGCAGCGGTGCTTTTCTGTGCGGCCCTGGTTGGAGGCGGCTTCTGGAGTGGCAAGGCAACTACCGATCCAACGGCCAGCGCAGAATACGTGGCATTGAACCAGTCAGCCCAAACAACAACGAAACAGCGGGACACCTACCTGACCCAACGAGACGGCCTGCAGGAAGAGCTGGACCAGCAGGAGACCGACATGCAAGATCGGGAAACCGCGGTGACGACTGCTGAAACGGCACTCAAGACAAAGGAAGGCGACTCCGACAAGAAGATCGCCGAACGGGAAGCCGCCGTCAAAAAGCGCGAGGATGCTGTCACCGGCGCAGAGAAAACCAAGGCCGCCAACACCGTTGCCGACGGAACCTGGACAGTGGGCGTGGACATAGAACCAGGCACCTACCGTGCCAACGCCGACGTGGGCTCCACGTGCTATTGGGGCATCTACACCACGGGCAGCAATGGTGACGACATCATCAATAACGACATACCCGGTGGTGGCCGGCCAAGCGTGACGCTGTCAGCGGGACAAGACTTCAACTCAACACGCTGTGGGTCGTGGACCAAGCAGTAACACAGAAGGCGGCGGGCCGTTCAGGACACGGCCTGCCAACCAGCACGAACCAGCCCCAATAAACATCAGCACCAAAGACCGGCACCGGCAGCCTTGCCGTGCCCGAAAGGAATCATCATGTCGCAATATATGAATGCCCCAGCGCCGCAGCAGGCGCCGTACGTCCCCGTCAAGCACGAGAGCTCTAAGTCGTTTCTGGTGACCTGGCTGTTGTCGTTGCTCCTCGGCTACTGGGGAGTCGACCGCTTCTATCTGGGCAAGGTGGGCACGGGCCTGCTGAAGCTGTTCACGCTGGGCGGACTCGGCATCTGGGTCTTGATCGATTTGATCATCACGCTGGCCGGCAAGCAGACCGACAAGGCCGGGAACCCGCTGGCCGGTTACTCCAAGCACAAGGTCGTGGCCATCGTCGTGACCCTGGCATTGATGCTGGTGGGTGGCATCAGCGGTGGCGTGGCCGGGGCGTCGGCGGGCAAGTCCGTTGTGGAATCAGGCATCGAAGCCCCCGCAGCTCCGGAGGCCAAGGCCCCGGCGGTCCAGGAAGCCGCGCCGGAACCGGCTGAGAAGCCCGCCGAGCAGCCTGCGGCCGAGGCAAGCTGGGTTGAGGTTGCCACCCTGAGCGGCACCGCAGATCAGGCCAGCCAGGTCTTTGCGCTCTCGGGCAAGGAAACCCGCATGGTGTATGAGTTCATTGGCTCCGACCCCGACATGGCGATTGCCACCATCTACCTGGAGAAGGAAGGCACCGACATCATGGTCGAAGGCGGCATCCCCGTCATCATGGCCACCAAGCCGGAAAGCAACACCACGGCCATCCACAAGAAGGCCGGCAACTATTTCCTCGACGTCAAGGCAGCAAACCTTGACTCCTGGTCCGTGCGGATCGAAGAAAAGCGCTAACGCCGCTCAAACGATTCCGTCACTTCGCAGTTGTGGGCCCCCCCCAACCCCG
>NZ_JBQSVT010000017.1:0-91030 GCF_052376555.1 Specibacter sp. AOP5-B1-6 | reverse complement strand
CCGCCCCTGGACATGCACAGGCTGTTTGGCGAGCCGAAGCTGGGGCCCACCGGGGAGCAGGAAATTGTGGTGCGCTACCTGACACCGCACTCCAAGTGGTCCATCCACTCCGAGTACCAGGACAACCTCCTCATGCTCTCACTCTCCCGCGGCGGGCCGACGGTGTGGCTGAGCCCGCAGGACGCGGACGCCATCAAGGCCAAAGACAACGAATGGGTTGAGTGTGTGAACACCAACGGCGTGTTTGTGGGCCGGGCCGTTGTCAGCCACCGCATGCCCGAGGGGGTGGCGTTCATTTACCACGCGCAGGAACGCACCATCGACGTGCCCAAGTCCGAGGCCACCGGCCGGCGCGGCGGCATCCACAACTCCGTCACGAGGCTGCTGATCAAACCCAGCCACTTGATCGGCGGGTACGCGCAGCTGACATACGCGTTCAACTACCTGGGTCCCACCGGAAACCAGCGGGACAACGTGTCCACCATCCGCCGTCGTTCCCAGGAGGTGCAGTACTAATGCGTGTTATGGCTCAAATGGGCATGGTCATGAATCTGGACAAATGCATTGGCTGCCACACGTGCTCGGTTACGTGCAAGCAGGCCTGGACCAACCGGGCAGGGGTGGAGTACGTCTGGTTCAACAATGTGGAAACCCGTCCCGGCCAGGGCTATCCGCGCCGCTACGAGGACCAGGAAAAGTGGAAGGGCGGCTGGGAGCTGAACAAGCGCGGCCGGCTGAAACTGAAGGCCGGCGGGCGCGTAAAGAAGCTGTTCGGACTCTTCGCCAGCCCCCTCCAACCGGAACTGAAGGACTACTACGAGCCCTGGACCTACGACTACAAGACCTTGATCGACGCCCCCTTGGGCGACGACTTCCCCGTGGCGCGGCCCAAATCCCTGATCACCGGCAAGGACACGAAGATCACGTGGAGCGCCAACTGGGACGACGACCTCGGCGGCACCGCCGAAATGGGCCACCTTGACCCGATCGTGGAGAAGGTCCGCCGCGAGTCCGAGGACAAGATCAAGTTTGAGTTTGAGCAGACGTTCATGTTCTACCTGCCGCGCATTTGCGAGCACTGCCTGAACCCGTCCTGCATGGCGTCCTGCCCCTCCGGCGCCATTTACAAGCGCGTCGAGGACGGCATTGTGCTGGTTGACCAGGACCAGTGCCGCGGCTGGCGCCAGTGCATGACCGGCTGCCCGTACAAGAAGATCTACTTCAACCACAAGACCGGCAAGGCCGAGAAGTGCACGTTCTGCTACCCGCGCATCGAGGTCGGCCTGCCCACCGTGTGCTCGGAAACCTGTGTGGGCCGCCTGCGGTACCTTGGGCTTTTCCTGTACGACGCCGACGCCGTCACCGCCGCCGCCTCGGTCACGGATCCGAAGGAGCTGTACCAGTCGCAGATGGACGTGCTGCTGGATCCCAACGACCCGGCCGTCATCAAGGCGGCCCGCGAGCAGGGCATTCAGGAAGACTGGATCGAGGCGGCCCAAAAGTCGCCAGTGTATGCGCTGACCAAGGTGTACAAGCTGGCACTGCCGCTGCACCCCGAATACCGGACCATGCCCATGGTTTGGTACATCCCCCCGCTGTCCCCGGTCGTTGACCTGCTGCGGGAGCAGGGGCACGACGCCGAGGATTCCGACGTGCTTTTCGGCGCCATTGACGCCCTGCGCATCCCGGTTGAATACCTGGCCGAACTGTTCACTGCCGGGGACGCCGAACGAGTCACAGAGGTGCTGCGCAAACTGGCGGCCATGCGCTCCTACATGCGCGGCATCTCACTGGGCAACGACCCGGATGAGTCCATTCCCGCCTCCGTGGGCATGGACGGGGAAACCATGTATGAGATGTACCGGCTCATGGCCATCGCCAAGTACGAGGAACGCTATGTGATTCCCAAGGCGCACGCCGAGCAGGCGCATGACCTTGAGGAGATGGGCTGTTCCCTGGATTTCGACGGCGGACCCGGCATGGGTGCCATGGGCAGCTCCCCGTTTGGCGAGGCCAGCGGACGGCCCACCCCGGTGGCCGTCGAGACCTTCAATGCCCTGCGGGACAGGCAGACCTCCGATTCGGTGGCGGGAGCTGACACGCTGCGCGGCCGGGTGAACCTGCTGAACTGGGATGGCAACGGTGCACCGGCGGGAATGTTCCCGCAACGGCACCCCACCGAGCCGCCCATCGAGCCCCCCGCCGGCAACCGCGAGGACGCCTTGGAAGGCGGCAGCCAGTGAGCAAACAAGACCGGATCACCTACCTGGCGGCATCCTGGTGCCTGTCCTACCCGGACGAGCAGCTCGTGGCCCGCGTGCCATTGATGCGGGCCGCCCTCGGTGAGTTTCCGGGCGCAAGCCAGCCGTTCGACGTCGTGCTTTCCGCGCTGGAAACCACCGCCCTGATGGCCCTGCAAACTCAGTACGTCCAGGAATTTGACCTGGGCAAACGGCACGCGCTGCACTTGTCCTACTGGACCGACGGGGACACCCGCCGCCGCGGGGAGGTGCTGGGCGCGTTCAAGAAGGTGTACCGCGGTTCGGACACGCTGGTGGACACGCGGGGCGAACTGCCCGATTACCTGCCGATGGTGTTGGAGTATGCGGCCACCGTTGACCTGGCCGCGGGCAGGGATCTCCTGCAGCAGTACCGGCCCAGCCTGGAACTGATCAAGTTCGGGCTGCAGCGGGACACGCTGCCGCACACAGACATTGTGCAGGCCGTTTGCAACACGCTGCCGGGCGCGTCCCCGGCGGATGAACAAGCGGTGATGCGGATGGCGGGTTACGGCCCGCCCACCGAATCCGTGGGCCTTGACCCGTACGATCCGCGGCTGCTGCCCATGAAAGGGGCATGAGCGATGGACATCTTTCTGTGGGGCGTGCTGCCGTACGTCATGGTTGTCATACTTGTGGGCGGCTCCATTTGGCGCTATAAATACGACCAGTTCGGCTGGACGACGCGCTCCTCCCAGCTCTACGAATCCAGGCTGCTGCGGATTGGCTCCCCCGTCTTCCACTTTGGCCTGCTCGCCGTCATAGCCGGGCATTTCTTCGGCCTCGTAATCCCCAAGTCGTGGACCGAGGCGGTAGGCATGACCGAGAACATTTACCACTTCAACGCGCTTTTTGTCGGCACCATTGCCGGGGTTGGCACGCTGGGCGGGATTGTTCTGTTGATCTACCGCCGCCGCAAGACCGGGCCGGTCTTCATGGCGACCACCAGGAACGACAAGCTCATGTATGTGGTGCTGGTGGCGGCCATCGTGTTTGGTTTGTGGACAACCCTGGCCAGCGTGTTTTGGCCCGACCACGATGCGACCTATCGCGACACCGTCTCCCCGTGGTTCCGCTCGCTGTTCATCTTTCAGCCGGACGTTGCCGCCATGGCCGCCGCGCCGTTCTCGTTCCACATCCACACGCTGGTGGGCATGCTGCTGTTTATTGTCTGGCCGTTCACCCGGCTGGTGCACGCCTTCACCGCACCCCTGCACTACCTGTTCCGCCCCTACATCGTGTACCGCTCACGGGACAAGGGCCCCAGCGTTGCCGGCCGCCACGGCTGGTCGGACGTTGGCACCCACGACCGCGACACCCGGCACCGCTAGCCGTTCGTCCTGCACCGCCCACGACAGGAGAGACCATGGCACGAGTCGCAGCAGGCACAGCCGAGTCCCCGCCACAGAAGGGTCAGGCGCTGAAGGGTCAGGCGCTGAACCTTGTTTTGGCCACAGCCGCCTCGGTGGTGGGGTTTTGGGCGTGGAATGTCATAGCCACGCTGAGCACCCACTACGCGAATTCCATGGAACTGTCGGCCGGGACCATGGGCATCCTGGTGGCCATGCCCATCTTTGTGGGGTCCTTGGGGCGCATCGTCGTGGGCACCATGACCGACAGGTACGGCGGCCGGGCGCTCTTCACCGTCGTGCTGCTCGCCACGATTCCCACAGTTTTGCTGGTTGCATTGGGAGGGGCACTCAACTCCTTGGCGCTGGTGCTTGCAGCCGGCTTCCTGTTGGGGGTTGCCGGCACGGTCTTTGCCGTGGGCATCCCTTTCGTAAGCTCCTGGTACCCGCCGTCCCGCCGCGGCTTCGCCACCGGCGTGTTTGGTGCGGGCATGGGCGGCACGGCTTTGGCCGCCTTCCTTAATCCGCGTCTGGTCAAGACCATCGGCTACGTGCCAACGCACCTGGTGATTGCCGCACTGTTGGCCGTCATGGCCGTCCTGGTCTGGTTCTTCATGAAGAACGCCCCGGGTTGGCAGCCCAATACAGCCCCCGTCATGCCCAAGCTCATCGACGCCGCCAAGCTGGCCGTCACCTGGAAAATGTGTTTCCTGTACGCCGTGGTGTTTGGCGGCTTTGTTTCCTTTGCCACTTATCTGCCCACGTACCTGCGTGACGTGTACGAATTTGATCCAAGCGCCGCGGGTGCCCGAACCGCGGGTTTTGCCCTGGCGGCCGTGATAGCCCGCCCCATCGGCGGGGTGTTGGCGGACAAGATCGGCTCCAAGCCCGTGGTTCTTGCTTCGCTGGCGGGGGTGGCTGTGCTGGGCTTCCTCGTAGCGCTCGAACCGGCGGCCGACGTCCAAGCGGGGCCCGTGTTCCTTGCACTGGCCGCGGCGCTCGGCCTTGGCACCGGCGGGGTTTTTGCCTGGGTGGGCGCCCTCTCCCCCGACGGCAAGGTCGGCACCATCAGCGGCATCGTCAGCGCGGGAGGCGGCCTGGGCGGCTACTTCCCGCCGTTGATCATGGGCATGACCTACAACCCATCGGCGGAGAACTACAAGTACGCGATTGGGCTCTCACTGCTGGTGGTCACGGCCATCGTGGCGTTGTTGTTTACCTTGTTCCTTGTGAAGACCCCTGCCAAGGAGGCCTCCCCGGCCGTGAAGTAACGCCCGCCGCTCCTCGATCTGCGAAGTCGTCGTGGGCAACGATGGCCAGAATCCAGCATTTCCGCGGCAGCTGTTGCGCCGGGAGGGGGCGTCGGGCCCGCACCCAAAGGGGGTCCTCTTGGCTTGGGGTAATCATGCGCAGCAATACTGCGTAAGATTGATAGATGTGGTCCGCAATCTTGGGCCACCCCCAACCGACAGGTGGAACAGTTCCGTGACGCACTCCTCCGCCGATTCCCGTCTGCTGACCCGAATCGCCGAGTTCACCGAGGATTCCATTGCCGCCGGACGCGCCTATGCGGATCAGGACCGTGTCAGCGACATAGTTCTGGAGCCTGCCACCGGGCTGCTCTCAGGCAAGGTGCAGGGCACCCAGGAATACCGGGCCACGGCGAAACTCGTCCGCGAGCACGACGGCGTCGTCGCATGCCGCGTGGGCATCTGCAACTGCCCCGTCCGGCAAAACTGCAAGCACGTGGTGGCCTTGATCGCCGCGGCTGAAGACGAGCAGTCGTTCACGGACTTCTTCGTTCCCGACGAGTCGCCGCGGGAACCAACGTTCCTGGAAACATTGCTGGCCAAGGCCAAGGACGGCAAATCCGCGGCCGCTGCTCCCACCAACAACATCGACGAACAGGCGGTTGACTCCTGGGAAGCCGCACTGTCGGCCCTGCTGCCGCCCGCCACTGCAGCACCGAGCCCGGACACCCCGGCGCTGGGCCTGCAGTTTGAGCTGCATGTGCCGCCGCCCCGCTTTTCCTACCGCGGCCGCGGCAGCACCGTGCCCTCCGAACCAGTTCTCAACGTCCGCCCTGTTGTCATGGGCACGCGCGGCAAGTGGGTCAAGACCGGTGTCAGCTGGGCGACCCTGGGATACCTTGCCTACGGCGGGGCACACGACCGCACCCAGTTGGAGTGGCTCAGCGAATTCCTGTCCTCGCACAGCCCGCGGCAGTACAACCACGGCAATGCCGGCGCCTGGCTGTCGCTGAACGATTTCGCCGGCCGCAACCTCTGGCAGCTGCTGTCGGGCGCACACAAGAACGGCGTCGCCTTGATCCAGTCGGGCAGCGGCGACCCTGTCCGGGTTGCCGACCAGGACGCCGCCCTGCAGCTGGATGTAACCCGGGCCGAATCGGGGGGCCTGGATGTGGGCCCGTTGATTGAACTGGAGGGCGTCCCGGTCGAGGCCGAAATCGTCGGGCGGCTCGGTTCCCCCGTCAGCGGACTGTTCTTCAGCAGCAATGGCGAGCCGGCCGCGAACTCGGGCAACGCCGCCCAAGGCCGCAACGCCGTCGTCCGCGGCAGCATCACCTTGGCGCCGCTGCCCGCCGACTCGTCCACCCAGATGCTTGATTTTGCGCTGCGGAAGGAGACTGTCCATGTGCCGGAGCGTGCGCGGGAGAAGTTCCTCACCCAGTTTTATCCGCAGCTGAAGCAGGCCGCCGCCGTCGTTTCTGCCGACCAGTCGGTGGAGCTGCCCGCCTATGTGGAGCCGACGTTGTCGCTGTTGGCGGCGTACGGTGCGGACCATTCGGTGCGGCTGCATTGGGAGTGGCATTACCCTGTGGGCAGCCGTGTGACGTCGCTGCCGCTGTGGCCGGAACTGGGCGAGCACGCTGTTCGCGACACCGGTGCGGAGGCCCGGCTGATCGCCAGTGTCGGGCAGCCGTGGGAGGACATTACCGCCATGGGCGTCGCGGCCAACCATTCCTGGGGGGATCCCACCCTGGCCGGGACCGCATTGCTGAACGACCTGGACACCCTCACCTTCACCGAAACGGTGCTGCCCCGGCTGCAGGCGCTGCCGGGCGTTGAGGTGGAGACCTCGGGCAGCATTGCCAGCTACCGCGAGGTGACCGAGGCACCCATCGTCACCATTTCCACCAAGGCCACCGACGAACGCGACTGGTTTGACCTGGGCATCGTGATCACCTTGGAGGGGCAGTACGTCTCCTTCGCCGCCGTGTTCTCCGCCCTGGCCGCCGGGAACACGCGGATGCTGCTGCCCAGCGGCGCCTACTTCTCCCTGGACCGGCCCGAACTGCACCAGCTGCGCGCCTTGATTGATGAAGCCCGCAGCCTCAATGACGACAAGGACGGCGAGCTGCGCATCAGCCGCTTCCAGGCCGGGCTGTGGGACGAGTTGGCCCAGCTTGGCATTGTTGACGAACAGGCCCAGGCCTGGCGCAAGACAGTCACGGGCCTGCTCGACGGCGGACCGCCCGTCGCGCTGCCAGCCCCGGCCGGTTTGAACGCGACACTGCGCCCGTACCAGTTGGACGGCTTTAATTGGCTGCATTTCCTGTACAGCTTTGGGCTGGGCGGCGTGCTTGCGGACGACATGGGTTTGGGTAAAACCGTCCAGACCCTGGCCTTGATGTGCCAGGTCAAGGCGGATGCTGCCGCCGGGCGCGGCACCGACGCGCTCGTCGAGGCAGGGACCGGTGCAGGAGTCGGTTCGGGATCCGGATCCGGCAACCAGCCCTTCCTCGTGGTCGCACCCACCTCCGTGGTGGGCAACTGGGCCAGTGAAAGCATCCGGTTTGCGCCGGGTTTGAAGGTCGTCACCGTTTCCGAGACGTTCGCCAAGAGCGGTTTGAATTCGGCGGATTTCTTTGCCGGTGCTGACATTGTCATCACCTCCTACGCCTTGTTCCGCATTGATTTTGCCGAATACGGGATGCAGCCCTTTGCCGGGCTGATTTTGGATGAGGCGCAGTTCGTCAAGAACCACCAGTCGAAGGCGTACCAGTGTGCCCGCAAACTGAAGTCGCCGTTCAAGTTGGCTGTGACGGGTACACCCATGGAAAACAACCTCATGGAGCTGTGGGCCCTGCTCTCGATTGTGGCGCCCGGGCTGTTCCCCAGCCCGAAGCGCTTTGCCGAGTTCTACCAGCGGCCCATTGAAAAGAATGCCGACTCCGAGCTGCTGGGCAAGCTGCGTTCCCGGGTGAAACCGCTCATGTTGCGGCGCACGAAGGAACAGGTCATTGCGGACCTGCCTGCCAAGCAGGAACAAATTCTGGAAGTGGAGTTGAATCCGCGCCACCAAAAGATTTACCAGACGCATTTGCAGCGGGAGCGGGCCAAGATCCTCGGGCTGCTGGAAAACGTCAACAAGAACCGCTTCACCATTTTCCAGTCGCTGACGCTGTTGCGCCAGCTCAGCCTGGACGTCTCACTGGTGGATGAGAGCCAGGCAGGGGTCCGCTCCTCGAAACTGGACGTGTTGTTTGAACAGCTTGAAGACGTGATCAAGGAAGGCCACCGGGCCTTGATCTTCAGCCAGTTCACGGGCTTCCTTGGCAAGGTCCGTGAGCGTCTCGTCGCCGAGGGCACCGAGTTCACCTACCTTGACGGGGGCACCCGGAACAGGGCCGCCGTCGTGGATGAGTTCAAGACCGGAACGGCACCGTTGTTCCTGATCAGTCTCAAGGCCGGTGGTTTTGGCTTGAACCTGACGGAGGCCGACTACGTGTTCATCCTTGACCCGTGGTGGAATCCTGCCTCCGAGGCGCAGGCAGTGGACCGCACGCACCGCATTGGGCAGAAGAAGAACGTCATGGTGTACCGGCTGGTCGCCAAGGACACCATCGAGGAAAAGGTCATGGCGCTGAAGGCCAAGAAGTCCCAGCTGTTCTCGGATGTGATGAGCGGGGACTCGTTGTCCGGCGGCGCCTTGACGGCGACGGACCTGGCCGGTCTCTTCCGCGACTGACACCCCGTCGCCTCCCCTTGATCGAGTTTGCACTTGTTGGCCCGATTTCAACGATTTTCGGTGTCATCGGTCCAACAAGTGCAAACTCGATTTTGATGCAGGAGGGATTGATGCAGGAGCGATTACCGCTGCGGACGCCAGACCACCACGGCCTGGCTGCGCGGGCGCGGACGCTGGCCGCGGGCAAGGGCCACGATATCCCCGCCGGTGAGGCCGCCGGCAAACACGCGGCTGTTGGCGCGGGGCGGCCGCGAGGCCATCTCCGCTGAAACTGCCTCCAGGGCGTCGGTCAGTTCCAGAACCTTGGAGCGCAGTGCCTCCACCTGGTTTTGCAGTTCCATGATGCGCCGGATCCCCTCAAGGGAAACACCCTCCTGGGACAGTCGCTGCACTTCACGCAGCATCTCAACGTCGTGCTGCGAGTAGCGGCGGGACCGGCCGGGTGCGCGGCGGGGCTTCACGATGCCCAACCTGTCGTATTGGCGCAGCGTTTGCGGGTGCATCTCCGCCAATTCAGCCGCCACGGAAATCACAAAGATGGGCGAGTACGGGTCAACGATCATTGCAATTTCCTTTCTCCCCGCCCGCTCCCCAACCTCGTACCTCGGCCAGGGAACCCTGCGGGCGTGGGCCCAACGTGAATAGTAGTTACAGCCTTGCCTTGTCCTTCAGCGTTGCACGGGGATCGTCGTCGCCCGTGGCAGCGGCAAAGGCACGCACGGCTTCCTCCGCTTCCTTGTTAAGCTTCTGCGGAACCGCCACGTCGATCGTGACGAGGAGGTCGCCGTCGCCCTTCTTGGATTTCACGCCGGCACCCTTGACACGCAAGGTGCGGCCGGACGGTGTGCCGGCGGGGACACGGACACGAACGGTCTCACCCGTCAACGTGGGCACACTGATGTCGGCGCCCAGAGCTGCCTCGTGGAATGCCACGGGGACGTGGACGCGGATGTTGTTGCCATCCCGGACAAAGAAGTCATGGGGTTTGACCTTGACGGTGACCATCAAGTCGCCGGGACCGGCGGCACCTGACTGGCCCTTGCCCTTGACCCGGACTTTTTGGCCGTCCTTGATGCCGGCGGGGATGCGGACGTCGATCACCTCACCGTTCGGCTCGCGCAGGCCAATCTTGGTTCCGTTGATGGACCCGGCAAAGGAGATGCTGGTTGAGGCCGTGCGGTCCGCGCCCTTGGTTGGTGTTGGCTGAAAGCCGCCAAAACCGCCTCCTCCGCCGCCACCGCCAAAGAGGTCGGCGAATTCCGGGGGCAGGCCTGAGCCGCCAAAGCCCGGGTTGCCGCGGGGTGCGCCGCGGCCGCCACCGCCGAAGAGGTCGCCGAAGACGTCTTCAAAACCGCCGCCGCCACCGCCGTTGTGGCCGCTGCCCCCAGCACTGAAGCGGGCGCCGCCGCCCATGGCCCGGATGGCGTCGTATTGTTCGCGGTCTTCCTTGCTGGAGAGCACTGAATACGCTTCGGAGACGTCCTTGAAAGTCTTTTCCGCCTTGGGATCACCGGAGTTTGTGTCCGGGTGATACTTGCGGGCCAGCTTCCGGTAGGCCTTCTTGATGTCGGCGTCCGATGCATCTTTGGACACACCGAGGATTTTGTAAAAGTCTTTCTCGACCCAATCCTGACTTGCCAAGACGCCTCCTTTCTAAAAGTTTGTGGGAAATGCTTCTGCTGGCCGGGCCTGTCGACACCCGGGGGTTTCGACACGCCCGGCCAGCGGAAGTGGTGCTGTGGGACTACTCCGGCACGGCCACGATCACTTGTGCGGCGCGCAGGATGCGCTCTCCGGACTTGTAACCATTGCGCAGCACCTGGCTGACGGTGTCAACCTCAATGTCTGCGCCCGGCTGCTGGATGAGCGCCTCGTGGACGGTTGGATCAAACGCAACGCCAGTGGCGTCAATCTTTTCCAAACCATACGTTGTCAACACTGTTTCCAGCTTGGCGGCGATGGCCGCAAACGGGCCATCCACCAAGTCGCCGTGGGCACGTGCCGCGTCGATGTCATCCATGACGGGCAGAATCGAGTTGAGCACGCCGATGACGGCCATCTGGCCGGCAACTGCCCGGTCCCGCTCAACACGCTTGCGGTAATTGACATACTCGGCCTGCAAGCGAAGAAGGTCGTTCTTCAGCTCGGCGGCGTCGTCTGCCACTGCTCCCTGCGCCACGGAGTCCTCGGCCGGAACCTCAACACCGTTGAGGATCTCCTCGGCCTGCGACAGTGCGTCGGGGGCTTCGCCTTCCGGGGTTCCGTTTTCCGGAACCTCCTCGGGGTTTGTGGACTCAGACATGCTTACTTCTTCTCGTCTGCGTCTTCGTCGATGATCTCGGCATCAACGATGTCTTCCTCGGCGCCTGCCTCGGCGGACTCGGCACCCTCGGAAGCGCCGGCGTCAGCCGTTGCACCCTCAGCCTGGGCTGCGGCGTAGATGGCCTCGCCCAAGGTGGACTGTGAAGCCTGCAGCTTCTCAAATGCGGCCTTCACGGCTGCATCGTCGTCGCCGGCAAGGGCAGTCTTGAGCGCGGTGACGTCTTCCTTGACGGGGTTCTTGACCTCGTCGGCGAGCTTGTCATCGTTGTCGGCCAGAACCTTGTCCACCGAGTAGTGCAGCTGCTCTGCGGAGTTGCGCAGATCTGCTGCCTCGCGGCGTTCCTTGTCCTCGGCTGCGTGCTCTTCAGCTTCGCGAACCATGCGCTCAATGTCATCCTTGGACAGCGAGGAGCCGCCCGTGATGGTCATTGACTGCTCAACACCGGTGCCCTTGTCCTTGGCGGACACGTGCACGATGCCGTTGGCGTCGATGTCGAAGGTGACCTCAACCTGCGGGACGCCGCGCGGAGCCGGAGCAATGCCGGTCAGCTCGAACGTGCCCAGCGGCTTGTTGTCACGGGTGAACTGACGCTCACCCTGGAAGACCTGAATGGCCACTGACGGCTGGTTGTCATCAGCTGTCGTGAAGGTCTCGGAACGCTTGGTCGGGATGGCCGTGTTGCGCTCGATCAAGTTGGTCATGACACCGCCCTTGGTTTCGATGCCCAGGGACAGCGGGGTGACGTCGATGAGCAGCACGTCCTTGCGCTCACCCTTCAGGACACCGGCCTGCAGTGCGGCACCAACGGCCACAACCTCATCCGGGTTGACGCCCTTGTTGGGCTCCTTGCCACCGGCCAGTTCCTTGACCAGTTCGACGACGGCGGGCATGCGGGTTGAGCCGCCCACCAGAACGATGTGGTCGATGTCGGAAACCTTGATGCCGGCTTCCTTGATGACGTCGTTGAACGGCTTCTTGGTGCGCTCGAGCAGGTCCTTGGTCAGGTCCTGGAGCTTCGCGCGGGTCAGCTGCTCGTCCAGGTGGACCGGGCCGTCAGCGGTTACGGAGAGGTACTGCAGGGAGATGTTGGTGCTGGAAGCCGAGGAGAGTTCCTTCTTGGCCTGCTCGGCAGCTTCCTTCAGGCGCTGCAGGGCGATCTTGTCCTTGGACAGGTCGATGCCCTTGACCTTGAGCTGGTTCAGCAGGAAGTCAACGATGCGCTGGTCCCAGTCGTCGCCGCCGAGGCGGTTGTCACCGTAGGTGGCGCGCACCTGGATGGTGGAGAAGTCGTCTTCGTCCTTGCCAACTTCCAGCAGGGAAACGTCGAACGTTCCGCCACCGAGGTCGAACACGAGGATGAGTTCGTCTTCCTTGCCCTTGTCCAGGCCGTAGGCCAGTGCAGCAGCCGTGGGCTCGTTGACAATGCGCAGCACGTTCAAGCCCGCGATTTCGCCGGCTTCCTTCGTGGCCTGGCGCTCGGCGTCGTTGAAGTAGGCCGGGACGGTGATGACAGCGTCGGTGACCTTCTCGCCCAGGTAGGCTTCGGCGTCGTTCTTGAGCTTCATCAAGGTGCGGGCGGAGATTTCCTGCGCCGTGTACTTCTTGTCGTCGATCGCAACGTTCCAGTCGGTGCCCATGTGGCGCTTGACGGAAGCGATGGTGCGGTCAATGTTGTTGACGGCCTGGCGCTTGGCGATTTCGCCGACCAGGACTTCGCCACTCTTGGAGAAGGCAACGATCGACGGGGTGGTGCGGCCGCCTTCAGCGTTGGCGATGACTGTGGGCTCGCCACCTTCGAGGACGGATACAACAGAGTTGGTGGTTCCGAGGTCAATACCTACGGCACGTGACATAAGTGGTTCCTTTCATGGGCCGCTGCGTGAACAAGTCCGTCGCCATGGTGGCGCCGGGTCGCCCAACCAGCGGTATTGAGCGTTCTGCACTCAACTCTACTCAGACTCGCTTTCATGTCAAATGAAGTTGAGCGTAGTAGGCTCAACTTTCACTTTAGGCGAACACGTACGACGCCGGACGGCCGGCTTTGCGACTTGCGCCACCAGTGCGGGGCTGCTTTCCGGACGGACCGGGCACGGGAGGATTTTGCGTGCGGGCTGTTCTGGTCCGCAGCTGCCCGCCTGCCCGCGGCTGCCCGCAATGCGGGACACTCTGGCACGGGCGGGATGCCGGGCGTACGCTCCCATTTATGAGCGAGCAATCCAGCGAGGACCAGGGCCAACCCCACAGCGAATCCCAGGGCCAATCCCACAGCGACGTCTACACGCACGGCCACCACGAGAGCGTGCTCCGCTCCCACACGTCGCGGACGGCGGCGAATTCTGCCGCCTACTTGATCCCGCACCTCACCCACGGTCTCAGCGTGCTGGATGTGGGCTCGGGCCCCGGCACCATCACGGCCGGCTTCGCCCGTCTGGTTGCCCCCGGCGCCGTGTTGGGACTGGACCGGGCGCCGGAAGTCGTGGCAGCCGCAACGGCGATGTCCACGGACCAGCACCTGGCCAACCTCAGCTTCGACACCGGCGACGTCTACAACCTGGACTTTCCCGATGACAGCTTCGACGTGGTGCATGCCCACCAGGTTTTGCAGCACCTGACGGACCCGGTTGCCGCGCTGCAGGAAATGCGGCGCGTGGCAAAACCGGGCGGCATCGTGGCGGTGCGGGATGCGGACTTCCACGGCATGTCCTGGTACCCGCAGCTGCCCGAAATGGAAGAGTGGATGGCCCTGTACCAACAGGTTGCCCGCCACAACCAGGCGGAACCGGATGCCGGGCGGCGGTTGCTGCACTGGGCGCATTCCGCGGGATTCACTGATGTCACGCCGTCGTCCGCCAACTGGCTGTACGCAACACCGGAGCAGCGGGCCTGGCTCGCCGGGGTCTGGGCCGACCGGACGGTGGGCTCCGCATTTGCCGAACAGGCCGTAGGCTACGGCTTCGCCGATGCACCGACACTGGCGCGGGTCTCGGCGGGCTGGCGGACCTGGGGCGCCAGCGAAGACGGCTGGTTCCTCATGCCCAACGGGGAAATCATCGCCCGGGCGTAGTCAGTCTCGGAGAGCATTTTGCCGCTGTAAAGCCGCTGTAAACTTGGCGGGTGCAATTCTCCCTTTGGCTGGCCCTTGCGGGCGCCGGCGCCATGATCAGCCTGACTCCGGGCGCAGGCGCCATCAACACCATGTCCAACGCGCTGACCGCTGGTTTCCGCCGATCCTTTTGGGGCATCCTGGGCCAGCAGCTGGCGTTGGTGCTGCATGTGGTCATCGTTGCGGCCGGCGTGGGCATCATCGTCTCCAGCTCCCCGTTCCTGTTCCTGCTGATCCGCTATGTGGGCGCCGCCTACCTCGTGTACCTGGGCATCCGGAAGCTGCTGGCCAAGGCAGAGACGGACGACGGCGGGGACGCACCCGCCGCTGTTGAACCCGGCTTTTCGATGTTCCGCCGCGGGCTCTGGGTCAACCTGCTGAACCCCAAGGCCATTGTGTTCTTCCTGGCGTTCATGCCCCAGTTCATCCGGCCGGCCGATCCGCTGCTGCCCCAATACGTGGTCCTGACCGCCACCGTGGTGGTCATTGACATCATCGTCATGTGGTTCATCTTTGCCGCCGGCGCCAAGCAGCTCAAACACCTGACAGGCAGCGAGCGCGGGCAGCTGATCCTCAACCGCATTTTCGGCATCATGTTCATCGCGGTGGGCGTGCTGCTGGCCCTGGTGTAACCCGGCCCGCAGGCCCGCACATTTCCGTGGGCTGGTCCCGCTGCGGGTGCGCGGTGGGCCACCCGGGGTTTTACACTTCTTCCATGAGCAACCAATGGTTTCAGCAGCCACACCCTGACGAGAAAGCCCCGACCAGGTACCCGGCATCCCGGTTGCGCCCGGAAGATCTCCCCAAGGAGCCCTTCAGCTACATGGGCACACGCAGGAGCATTCAAAGCCCGCTGGGGCAGGTCACCTTCGCCGCATTCATATTTTTGATGGCAGCGGTCCTCTTTCTCGCGGTCCTCATGGACAGCGCACAGACCGGGCGTCCGGGACTGGCGGTTCTAGCCGTTGTGCTGCTGCTTGTGTTCGGCGGGCTCGGCACCGCAGCCATGATCATCGGCGTCAAGCGCATGCGCTGGCGGCGCGAGTACATCCGCATCACGGGCCAGCGCCCGTGGAGCTGAGCTGCTTGAGCACGTGCCGGGACCGGGGCGGGCCGGGTCCAGCGCGGGGCAGGGTGTTGGGCCAGGCGCCATCCGGCCGCACCTCCTCCCGCCGATAGACTGACTGAATGAACACTCCCTACCGGATCATTACCGTGTGCACCGGCAATATCTGCCGCTCCCCCATGGCTGAATTCATGGTGGCAGCCGCCGCCGACCATGCCGGCATGGACGTGGAAGTTGATTCCGCGGGCACCTCGGCGTGGGAGACGGGCAATCCGATCGATCCCCGCGCCGCAACCACGCTCAAGCGCCACGGCATTGCCGCTGCCAACCACGCGGCGCGCACGTTCAATCCGGCCTGGTTTGCCGACCGGGACCTCATCCTCGCTCTGGACACCGACCATTACGACGCCCTCCAGGCGCTGGCGTCCACCCCGGAAGCCGCCAGCAAGGTCCGGATGCTGCGTTCCTTTGACCCTGCAGTGGCCAACGCCAGCCGGGACGAGCAAGGCATTTACGACCCCTGGTACGGCGACGCCAAGGACTTCCAGGTCAGCTGGGAGTTGATTTCCGCGGCCATTCCCGGCATCTTGGCGCACGCCGCTGACTACGGTCACGCACGTGGCTAGACCCCGGGTCCTGCCATTGCCCGCAGGCTCCCAACAGCTGCCGCTCCACAGCGGAACCCACAGTGGCACCCCCGGAATTGTGGGCCCATGCAACGCCCGGTGATCATCGCCGTCGACGGCCGCTCCGGTGCCGGAAAGACCACTGTCGCTGTGGAATTGGCAGCCCTGCTGCGCCGCCACCGCCCCGTGTCGCTCTTCCACCTCGAGGACATCTACCCGGGCTGGGACGGCCTGGCCGGAGGTGTGGAACGCTATATCGGCCAGGTCCTGGAACCCCTCAGCGAGGGCCTGCCCGCCATCTGGACCGCGTGGGACTGGGAGGCCAGGAACGACGGCGCGTCCCGGACCACCGCGGTTGCCCCGGTGGTGGTCGTGGAGGGTGTGGGGTCCGCCCATGGACGGGCGGCCGGGTTTGTGGATGCCGTAATTTGGGTGGACGCGCCCACCCATTCCCGCAAGCAGCGCGCCTTGGAGCGGGACGGCGAAACGTACGCACCCTACTGGGACGTCTGGGCGGAACAAGAAGAAAGCCTTCTGGCCGGCGAGGCGTCCGCCGAGCATGCGGACATTCTGGTGGACGGTACCCATGGCGTTGCCAATGCCCCTGGACTTGTCCTTGACGCCCTGACCCAGCTGCCGGCCTTGGAACATGTGCTGGGCCCGGAGCTGGCGCGGCGCCGCGGACTGGAATTGTCCGTCACCCGCCTTGACGGGCTGCCGCCGGCCGCCGCACTTTTCGACGCTCTCCTTGGTGCTGCGGACAACGCCGTGTGGCTTGACAGCTCGATCGCCGAAACCGCCACCGGGACCGGGACCTCGGAATCAGCCACCCCTGCAGTGAGCGATTCAGCTGCCGGGAAGCCGCCCAGCGCCCGAGCCAGGTTCTCCATCATGGCCGACAACTCTGGCTGTTTTGGCCAAGTGGCCCGCCACCGCAGTGGCGTCACCACGGTCACCGCCGGCCAAGTCACCACCCGCATCCGGGGCCCGTTCTTCCTCTGGCTGGACTCCGTGTGGGGACGCAAGGCCGTGCGGGCACCCGAGCACTATCCCGGCGATTTCACACTGGGATGGCTGGGTTATCTGGGCTATGAACTCAAGACCGAAACTGGCGGCGCAGCAATCACAGCCGACCCCCCGGCCGCGGGACCCGTGGACCTTCCGAACGCTCCAGTCGTTCCGGCCGGGGCCCTGTCGGCCCTGCCCGACGCCGCGCTGCTCTTTGCCGGCCGCGCAGTGGTCCTGGACCACCAGGAAAACTGCCTCTACGTTCTGACGCTGGCGGGCACCCACCACCCATCATCCGGCCAGGAGGCTGGGGCGTTCCGCACAGCGGTCCGCACTGCGCATGCCGCGGCCCAAGCCGGACGGGGCACCCAGCCCGGCCATCCGGCGTCGGACATCACCGGCAGCACTCCCACGGGTGGGCCGGCACCGCAATTCACGGCGCGGGACGGTGAACGCCGGTACAAGGCGATGATCACGGCGGCACAGGCCCAAATCCACGACGGCAACTCCTACGAGGTTTGCCTGACCACCCAGCTGGAAGCCCACTCCGCGCAAAGGATGGACCCCTGGACGGCGTACCAGGCGTTGCGCCGGCGCAGCCCCGCACCGTTTGCCGCGTTCCTGCGCCTTGGCGATTTGAGTGTTTGCAGTACGTCGCCCGAGCGTTTCCTGCGCATTGACTCGGAGGGGAGGATGCGTGCGGAGCCGATCAAGGGCACCCGCCGCCGGGATTCCGACCCCGCTGTCGACGCCGCACTCAAGACGGATTTGGCCACCTCGTTGAAGGACCGGGCCGAAAATGTGATGATCGTGGACTTGTTGCGCAACGACCTGTCCCGCTTTGCCCTGCCGCACACGTTGACCGTCCCGCGGCTGTTTGCCATTGAAAGCTACGCGACGGTGCACCAGCTGGTCAGCACCATCGAGGCGCAGCTGGCGCCGGGGAGTTCGCGCGCGCAGGCCGTGGCCGCCGCCTTCCCTGCAGGGTCCATGACGGGCGCCCCCAAGATCAGCACCATGGCGATTCTCGACGGCCTCGAGGCGGGCCCGCGCGGGATCTACTCGGGCGCCATCGGCTATTTTTCACTCAATGCCGCCCTGGATCTTTCGGTGGTGATCCGCACGCTGGTCCTGCAGGACACGCACGACGGCGGCACGCACCTTGCACTGGGGGTCGGCGGCGCCATTACGGCAGACTCCGAGGACGAGGCGGAATGGCAGGAAATTCAGGCCAAGGCATACGGGGTCTTGTCCACGCTGGGCGCTGAATTCCCGTCCTGAGCTGCGGAGGCGGCCGGTGGTGCCCAGAGCGGGGATGGATTCTCGAAGGGAGGAACGACCGAAGGAAATCTTACTGTCCGCGAGGGAACCACGGGCCGTCGGCCTGCGGGGCAGTTTTACTGCAGTGTCGCGGTCAGTCGGGCCACGTTGTCGACGTAGCGGGCCAGGATCGGCCGGTTGACCCAGTCTTCCAGCTTCAGTTCACGGGAGATGGACCGGTAGTGGTCCTCGACGGCGTGCATCTGCCGGACCACGTCACGGTCGATCATCATGACGGTCACCTCAAGGTTCAGGGAGAAGCTGCGCATGTCCATGTTGGATGAACCGATGATCGCAACTTCGGAGTCCACAGTGAAGTGCTTGGCGTGCAGCACCATGGGCTTGGGGTAAAGGTAGATCCGCACCCCGGCCTTCATCAGCGCTTCGTAGTAGGACCGCTGGCCGTGGTGGACAAGGAACTGGTCACCCTTTTCAGAGACGAACAGCTCCACAACCACCCCACGCTGGGCGGCGGTGGTGATGGCGTAGAGCAGGGAGTCGTCGGGGACAAAATAGGGGCTGGAGATGGTGATGCATTCCTCCGCCGAGTACAGCAGCGTGTTGAACAGGCGCAGGTTGTTCTCGGTGACAAACCCGGGCCCGCTGGGCACCACCTGGCACAGCGAACCGCCCGAAAACGAATCCCAGTGGTAAGTGGCCAGCTGCGACTCAAGTGACTCTTCGGTTTCTGATGACCAGTCGGTGGCGAACATGACGTTCAAAGTACCGACGATGGGACCTTCAAGACGAGTCATCAGTTCAACCCATTGGCGGCCAATTTTGTGGTTCGCCTTTTTGCGGTAGGACGGTTCGATAATGTTTTGCGAGCCTGTGAAGCCAATCCGCCCGTCGACCACGAGAATTTTTCGGTGGTTGCGCAGGTCCGGCCTGCGCCACTGGCCCTTCACGGGCAGCAGCGGCAGCATGCGCCGCCACTGGATCTGGCTTGCCTTGAGCCGGCGGATCATGCCACGGTAGCCGGGCACCCGCAGGGAGCCAATGTGGTCAAAGAGCACACGCACCCGCACACCGCGTTCGGCCGCAGCTTCCAGTTCCCTGAACAGCCTGTCGGTGCTTTCGTCCGAACTCATGATGTAAAACTCGGCGTTGACATAGTCCTTGGCCCGGCTGACTTCGTCGGCCATGGCGTCCAAGGACTCCTGGTAGCCCTCGATGAGCTGGACTGAATTGCCACCCAGAGCGGGGAAGAAGCCCAGATTTTGGTTTAGTTCCATCGCCGACTTCACCCAGGCAGGGCCCTCATAAGCGTCCACCAGTGAAGCGATGCCTTTGGTGCCCTCGACAATGCGCTGGTTGACAGCGTCCTGGTTCTCCCGCCGCCGCCGGGAGAGCCGAAAATTGCCGAACATGAGAAACAAGACCAGACCGACGTAGGGAAGGAAGAAAATGCACAGCAGCCAAGCCATGGCGGTGGTGGGGCGGCGGTTTCCGGGGATGATGCCGAGCACGGCAATGCGGATGCCCAGGTCCACCAGCATTATGAGCACGGAAACCCATGAATCGGAGGTTGGCAGGCTGAACGCCGTCCAGATCATGCAGGTCTCCTTATGTCAGTATCCACGCAGCAACGGTATCAATGCCGTGTCAGCCGCAATGCCCTGGCAGCGTCATGGCCGCCGGCGTCGCATCGTTCGGCCACCTATTTTCCAGCGCGGGTGACAACATCCTAACCGCACTTGGTGCAGGAGCAGTTGTTCCACTGCCCGACGAGACATGCAGAAGCGGTTAGGTCCCGTCGACCCCAAACGCGGAGAGGTGGAAATTGACTCCTGAGGGGACTTCGACCTGGATGAAGTCTGGAACCGTGCCCGGTTTGGATGAGTCATGCGGAGCAGTCGTGTAACTGTTTATCATGGGCCCTCCGCAGGATCCGCCGGAGGTTTCGGCGAGGTTGGGGTCCGTGTTATTTCCGAGCGTGACCTTGTAGCTGGATTCGCTGTCGCAGATTAACACCACCATCACGGCTTCTTGCGCCTTAGCATTCGAAAGTACGAATTTGTCCGTCTGATTTCCCTTTTCGTTGAGTAGCAACTTGCCCATTTGGGAGGGAGCAGCTGCAAGTTCGGGATACTTCTTCCAAAAGTCGACGACGCTCGTTAGCGGTGAAAAGGGAGAATCGCGGCTCGTCGCGGGGGCTGATGTCGCAAGCGAACTGGACGAGCTGGGTGGCGTGTCGCTCGAAATTTCCTTGGCCGGAGTGCTGCAACCAGCGAGGGCCAATGCTGCCACTAATAGAATCGAGGACGGGACCTTGTGATTCACCATCAGTTAGTCTCGTGCTGCAGGTCACCGGTCGTCACATTGATGGACAAATTTCCTTCTTTCCTTCGGGATGCGCCGCCCGCAGCGGAATGAGAAAATTTCCTCGGCCTTCGAATGGCTTTTTGTCCACGGGCCGGCTGGCTTGGAGTGTCGATCGGTGACGTGAGATCGGACCGTTCGTTTCCTGCTCACGCCACCGACAGGTACTCCGTAGAGTTCCTGCAGAGAGAACAACTCTTGCTGCCGCTCTTCTAACAAGCCTGTCCAGGAATTGGTCCGCACACCAACTTATGGCGCAAAATCTATCCTTATGGACAGTCGCATCCCATCCCTTTGGACAGTCTCGTCAGCCAGACTGGAACGGTTCCGCTTCCGCTTGTACGGAGGTAAAACTCTTTGGAGACTTCCAGTCGCGTCAAGGTCTTGCGCCAAGTTCATTGCCGGGCACAGTCCAGGCCCAGCCCAGGCCCCGATTTTCGACTCTCCTCATGGCCGGCGGGGATGCCGGTCATCGTTCGTAAGGAGATTCCGCACGTGGGTGCCCAGATGCTGATCACTGACATCGACGGGCAACGGTACACAGCGATCGCATCGAACCAGGAACATGGCCAGCTCGCTGATCTGGACGTCAGCCACCGGCTCATGGCACGCTGCGAAGTCCGGATTCGCAACGCAAAAGACAGCGGTTTCGCGAACCTGCCCTTCAAGTCCTTCACCGCCAAGAAGTTGTGGTGCCATGTCGTCATGATGGCCACCGAGGTCATGGCCTGGACCCAGATGATCGGGTTCAAAGATACGAAAGCCAGATGCTGGGAACCAAAGAAGCTCCGGGCCAGGCTCTTTGAAATCGGCGGGAAACTCGCCAAGCGCGCCCGCCAAACAGCCCTGCACCTGGCCGCCACTGCACCAGAGATACAACTGCTGCTTCAACGAGTGAAACGGATCGCGGTGCTATACCCGCCATAGAAGGGTGCCAGCCGACCGTCCGCACTCACCCAGAGAAGCAAAAACCCAGCACCATCGTGACCGGTGTGGAACCAGCCACCGACAACCGCCCCACCGGTCAGCGATCAGAATGTCACATCCGAGTGCCACAATAAGAACCATCAGGCAGCCGGTC
This sequence comes from Specibacter sp. AOP5-B1-6, assembly GCF_052376555.1. Classification (NCBI taxonomy): domain Bacteria; kingdom Bacillati; phylum Actinomycetota; class Actinomycetes; order Micrococcales; family Micrococcaceae; genus Specibacter; species Specibacter sp. AOP5-B1-6. The sequence continues at coordinate 69,561 of NZ_JBQSVT010000017.1, read as the reverse complement.
AGCCCTGATCCAGCGATATCCCCGCGTCATGAAAGTTAGAGGCGCGATGCCCTCGGATAAGATGCGGAAACTTCGCGCGATTAGTTGATTATTCGGATGATAATCGGCGCTGCATGGATTGCCCGGCGCAGTGGCAATAAGTGCATCGAAGACTTGAGCTCGCTCAGATAGGCTCTCCTCGTCAATACCGACAGTGGTCCTTTTAGGTAGCGGCTATGGAGCAAGTGGTGCCGCTATTAGACCGGCGGAACGATTCCCGCGACGGCTCATGATGACATGGCGGGAACGTCCCGATGGCAGGAGAGTGCCGCGTCAGCATCTGTGGGAACCGGAGGGACGATGCTCCGCCTGACGTCCGACGCTACCCGTGGTCTACGTCCACGCCACGCTGTCGCGCGGGCCGCAATTGCTGGCCGCTGCGGAGTCATCAATATATTTCAAACAGACGCTTCTCCTATTGATGGAGGATGATTTCACATATGAAATAATAAAACAAGTCAAAATAGTAGGTATTTCACTTGACCCCTCCAATTGACCTAGCTAAGGTTGATTTATGGGGAAAATAAAGAGAACCCAAAAGAACATCCAATTGATTACTGTTTCTATTCTATTAGCAACCGGGCTAACGGCCTGCACATCTGAAGCAGGCCCCAATGACACCGGTACTTCCGTGTCGTCAAATTCTTCTGCGAGTGCTGAAAAATCCGCTGTGGCTGAAACTTTGTTCAAATACCAATCCAAACACCTGAGCTCGAATTCATCCTCAATAATATTTGCGCAGAAAACTGGGACTGGATCAGCAGTGGTGCCTCTTGATGCAAAGTCAGGAAAGCCAATTGAGGTGTCGGTGACATTCAATTGCTTTGGAACGGGTTCTGTTAAGATTAAAACGTCAAGTGGTGCCGATGAATTTACTGATGGCAATTGCGTTCCTGAAGAGAATTTAATGCCTGCCCTATATGACGTGAAGTTCAAAACGGCACTGGACCCAGCATCTAGCAACATCAATATTGTCACTAGCGGACAAGTGACATATTTTGTTACGGTCTCGAAGAAGTAGGGAGTATACGGATGAAAAGAATATTCAGCACAACAGCGGCGGTAGTTCTTATTGCTGCTGGAAGCTTTGCGCTACCTGCGGGCGCTCAGGCGGATGACGCGCCAAACGGTGATATTTCGACGCAGAGTCTATGCGATGGTGGCGCCACTTCGGATGTGCGCCAAGGGGGTATAACGCGAGCTTACGTTCCGGGGTCACTACACTTGGGCGGATCCCCAGGTCAGTCTGTCAAAATTACTGCCGGCCAGAGTTCCACCGCCACAGCGACAATCGGAGGTTCTGTAGCCGTCAACTTGGGAAATGCGATTGCGTCGGTCAAGGCTGAGGTGAACGCTTCTGCTTCGGAGGCCAATACAGTCAGCGCTTCTTACGAAGTCTCAGGAGTGATCCCAGACCAAGGTGGTTACATTGAGTTGGGATCGGACGGATATTCCGTGGACTACAACCAAGATTTTGAAAACCACAATTGCGTCACCTCCACACTCCATGGGAATGCCCTAGTGCCCACCAACAATGCATACGGATACGCCAGCTGGACGGGCTTCGTTTAACCGGCTGCGGGACCATCCTGACGGAAATGCTGAAGGCCTCGGGCTTGGCCACTGGGTTGGCCGAGGTTTATGGAATGATCGCCTCGGATCCCACGATCAGCCGCTTGTTCAAGGTCTTGGCCACCGCGCAACCGTCCAAAGTGTTGGTAGCGATCAACAAGGCCCGAGCCGCAGCCGGGGCGCACGTGTGGGAACGGGTAGGTGAAGACTCGCTCCTGCACTGCGCCAGCAGGAAGAACCCCTTAGCCATCGACCTCGACTTCCACCCGCTGTGTTCCTACCTTGACCACGGAATCTTCGGCGCTGGCGAGCCTTTGGCCATCCTGTTGCGGCCCGGCGACGCCGGCTCGAACACGGTCGCCGACCACATCCAGTAGAGTCAAGGACTCCATCAAGCAGTTGCCGAAAGGGTGGCGGTCCGGGCAGAAGATCATGATCCGCACCGATTCTGCCGGTGGCACGCATGGCTTCCTGGACTGGCTCACCGAAAAGCGCCGAGACTTCTCCCACTCCGTCAGATTTACTATCAGTGAGGCTGTTGCCAAGGCGTGCCGCTGATCCCCAAGAAGGCGTGGAACCGGGCCTACGACAGCGACGGCACCGAACGAGACGGCGCCTGGGTTGCCGACATCACCGGCATGCTCGACGTCACACGCCACTCCTGACACGGCCGACGACTACACTTGGCCGTGCATCACACCACAGAAAATCCGCCAAATATCCTGCGGCGCCGACAGCTCCCAAGTGTCGAATTAGTTCACCTTTTCACCAGCTTCTCCTTGATTGCCACTTCACAACTGCAGAAGGAACCGACGCCATGAGCAGCACCGGCAGCCCCCGTCCAACGATCGACGTTTTTGCCCTGGATCCGCACAAACTCACCCGACAGGCGGTCAAGGGCCTGCGCATTGCGTTCGCCGCCAGCGGCGCCGTTGCCGTGGTCCTCGGTCTTGTCCTGCTGCTCTGGCCCACCAAGACCCTTGCCGTTGTGGCAGTCTTCCTTGGCATCAACTTTCTCATTGCCGGCGGGGTGAAGGTCGCGGTGGGCATTTTCAGCCACAGCCTCTCCACCGGCATGCGCATCCTGGACGTCCTATTGGGCCTGCTGGTCATGGTCGCGGGCATCATCGCCCTGCGAAACTCGGTCGCGACCGGCGAGGCGCTGCTGATCTTCACCGTCATCATGATCGGCATCGGTTGGATCTTCGAGGGCATCATCGCCATGGCCGAAGCCGGCAGGGGCCCCACCCGTGTCTGGGCCGTCGTGTTCGGTGCCATCAGCGTCATTGCGGGCATCATGGTGCTGGTGGTCCCCGTGTGGACAGCGCAGTGGCTGCTGCTCATGACGGCCATCATGCTCATCGTGCTGGGCATAGTCGGCCTGGTCCGGGCATTCAGTTTTGGCAAGCAGATGGCGCCGGCCAGCTAAACTCCAAGCATGACAGTTTTGGTATTTTTGGATCCCGCCCACCCCGCAGGCCGCCTGGCCGACGCCGGCTCCCCCACCATTTTGGCCACGGACCAGGGCGTCACGCGGGGGGACGGCATCTTTGAATCCCTCCTCGCCGTCAACGGTGTGCCGCGCAAGATCCAGGCACACCTTGATCGGCTGTCCGTCTCGGCCCGCACCATGGGCCTGGCAATTCCCGCCGCAGAAGTTTGGCACGCTGCAATTACGACGGCGCTCACGGCCTACGCTGCCGCCCCGCCCCGGGATTCCGGTCCGGCAGGCAGCGGCTTCGCGGGAACGTCAGCTTCGACCGGTTCCACAGACCCGGCCGCGGACAGCCAAGCCGTTGTGAAGCTGATTGCCACGCGCGGCCCCGAAGGCGCGAACACCCCCACCGCCTGGGTGCAGGTCTCCCCGGTTTCACCGGCACTGGCCAAACAGCGGGCCAGCGGCCTGGCCGTGATGCTGCTCGAGCGCGGCTACGACAGCGACCTTGCCGCCCGCGCACCGTGGCTGCTGATGGGCGCCAAAACACTGTCCTATGCCGTCAACATGGCCGCCCTGCGCCACGCGCACGAGCACGGCGCCGATGACGTGATCTTCACCAGCGGCGACGAACTCGTGCTGGAGGGGCCGACGTCGTCCGTGCTTTTGGCGCACATTTCCGACGATTCTGGCGCGCCGGTCAAGCGCCTCATCACGCCCCACTTGGACACTGGGATCCTGCCGGGCACCACCCAGGGCGCACTTTTTGCCGCGGCCAAGGCGGCCGGTTGGGAGTTGGGCTACGGCCCGGTCACCCCGGACGACCTGCTCGACGCGGATGCTGTGTGGCTGATCTCCAGCCTGCGGCTGCTGGCCCCGGTGAACACGATCGACGGGCAGGAAATCGGCACAGCGGAAATCCGGGCCGAGTTGACTAGCGAGCTCGCTGCCCTGCTGGCACAGACGCAGTAGCGGCCCGGCGACCACCCAGCTTGTTGCCCAGCACCATGATCAGCGCCGTCATCGCCACAAAGCCCACGGCAATGATGAGGCAGGTCAGCAACACCGCACCGTATCCGCCGTCGGCCGGGTTCAGGAACGGGTAGGCGTACCAGTTGATGGCCGCCCCGCGGATCAGCGAGTAGGCCAGATACACCAGCGGGAAGGCCACCGCAACGCCCAGACGCTTGAGTGGAATGGTGTGCCGGGGCGGGAAGATGAGCCAGTCGGCCACCACCGCCACGGGCATCACGTAGTGCAGCCAGGTGTTGATCCACGGCAGCAGCGCGCCCAGGTCCACGTCGCGCAACAAGGCGCTGAACACGATGCCCACCAGGGCCATGCACACCACCGAGATGCAGCGCAGCAGCGCCCACGCCGGACCAAGGTCCTTCCCGCGCCACGTCAGCACCGACTCCACCACGAGCACGACGGCGGCGAAAATGTTGGACAGGTTGGTGAAGTAGCTGAAGAAGTTCAGCACGCTGAAGCCGTGGCCGATGTGAATGCCCAGCTGGATGCCGACGGCAATGAGCGTCACCGCACCAAAAACGAAGCGGACGGCGGCAAAGGTACGGCGAAGGGTCATGGATTCATACTGCCACGCCCTGCCCGGCAAAATGCGACAGCTGCCAATTATGAACTCCGGCGCCGCACGGGGGGGCAGGCCCTGGGGGTGTTGCCCGACGGGCACGTCAACGGCTCAACCCAAGCCGCGGATACAAGATCTCAAAACCCTTCTCCAAGCCCCCGTTCAGCGCGGCGATCCCATGTCCGCCATTGGGCACCTCAAAGTAGCTGACGTCCATCCCGGCCGCCTTGGCCGCCGCGGAGACTTTTTTGGCCGCTGCCACATATACCGAGTCGTCGGAACCGGCCGTGAAGATCGCTGTGACCCCGCTGTATTGGCGCTTGGCCATAATGTTTATCGGCTTCTGTGCATCGTAGGCAGCCTGGTCGCCATTGAAAACCGTGGCCAGATTTTCGCCAGGGTTCTCTGCACCGGGATATTCCTCACCGGAGATGTCCAGAATATTGCCAAAGACATCGGGGTGTTTTGCACCCAGAGAAATGGCGCACTGGCCGCCATTTGAATAACCTGCAATGGTCCAAAATTTGGGGTGCTGCATGACGTCAAGTTTTTCCTTCACGAAACCCACCACGTCATCCATGATGTAACTTTCAACATTGCCATACGCTTGGCTGTCCAGGCAGAGAGTGTCGTTCTGGTCAGGGCCAATTTGATCGGCAACCACCACAATGGGTGCCAGTCCGTCATGTTCGGCAGCGTATTTGTCCAAGACGGCACCGATGAATTGAGGTTCTGGATTGCCCGGCTGGCCCATCAGCATGATCACAATGGGCAGTGTCGGCGGATCCGCGGTCCTTGCCGCCGGCGGAAGGTAAATCCCAGCCGGCCTGGCGTTGAATCCGGACTTTGTGTTGGGAATTTCATGGATCCCCTGCTGCCCTGTTGCCGGCATGCCGGCCGGTGCCTTCCAGCTCTGCCACAGCGGCACACTTTCATCCGTCTTTTTGTGTTTTCCGTCGTCAGGCAGCACCACGTCATCCCCGGTGGAGATGCCCAGTACCGCAGCAATGGTCTGGTTCAAGCCAATTTCGGCGTTGATGGCGATGCCCGCTGCCAGCACGAAGACGGGAATGGATCCCGCAGCAATCCATTTGCGCCAGCGCGGGCTCTGCCAAAAGTTGACCACCGCCAGCCCCACAGCGGCGCAAGCGGCCACGAACCAGGATTTCATGCTGGTGTTGATGGGAATGTCCACCAGCTGCAAAATATCAATGACGAGCCAGACCACCACCAGGCCAAGCACCGCTCCCGCTGCAACCCCGGCCAATGCCTTCATGGTCCATTTCCTCGACGGTCTCAGGAACAAGATGACAAAGAGAATGCCGGCCACCGCGGCTGCTGAGTAAACAACCGCATCGGTGCTGATGTCGGCAGTCAATATCGCATTCATGGTGTTTGGCTCTTTTCAGTGCGGGTTGACCCCATGCAGCCCCCAGACGATTGTTTCCCGGAGGACCCATCGCCGGCGGACATCTACTTGGCCGGTTCCTTGATGGCCATCTGGCGCAGAAAATCCGCGCTCTGGCGGGCGGACAGTCCCGGCAGGTACGCGGCTGTGATGGCCAGGCCAATGGCAGGCAGGGCGAGCGGGTCCTGGTAGTACATGTAGAGGGTGCGATGTTCCGGCTGGAACCGGGATTTGAAGGCCGCCAGTGATTTGAAGCCGTACATGGGTTCAAGGACATTGCCCAGCATGCCCAGGATCTTCTCGATGACGGACCGCTCGCCGTCGGTGCCGCTGCCACCGGTGCTGGCCAGCGGTGAACCGGACAGCGAGATCATGGGAACCTCCTTCTTGAAGTGGTTTGCGGCGGAAGCTATGAGGAACTCCATGACGCCCTTGAAACCGTCGGTGCGCCGCCTCATGAAGTCCAAGGTCCAACCCGTGATTTCCTGGTTGGTGAACACAGGCAGCCAGCTGGTCACCCCGTGGACCAGTCCGTCGTCGTCAACGGCAACGCAGCACAGCACCTGGTCATCCTTGAGTTCGTCGAGGCCGCCCAGCGTGAATCCCATTTCCGGCAGGGACTTGTCTGACACCCATTCCTCTGAAATCTCCGCCAACTGGGCGCGCACGCCCGGCGGCATGGCCGAGTAGGCGTACCAGTAGTCCTTGATGCCCAGCTTGGCGGCCCGGTTCAGGGCAGTGCGGACGTTTTGCCATTCCTTGCCCTTGAACGTCATTGCCTCGATGTTCAGCAGCGTCTCCTCAGCAACTTCCAGCCGCTCAAAGTGCAGGCCGTCCAATGCGCTGCCCACCTCGGCGGGCGCTGAGTAAAAGCAGGGGATCAGGCCATTCTCCACGCAGTGCTCCACGAAATCCCGTGCGGCCGGAGCTTGCCCGTCCGCGGCGCCAAAGGGCCCGGCGACGGTCAGGGCCACACCATTGTTGACCTGGTAGGCGACGGCGTTTCTCCCGTCCGTGCTGTACCAATACAGGTTGTTTTTCCACAATGCCATCCAGGACAGCGAACCGCCGGCGAGTTGCAGGAGTTCGCGGATGCGTTCCCGGCTGTCCAACCCACCATCAGTGCCGTCGCTGTATTGGCGCAGGTTCCGGGATGCCAGCACGCCAAAAACGAGCCAAATGACAGCGCCGCCAAAACCGTAGGTAAGAACGGTCACGAATCCCTGCGGGAGTACCACCACAAAGGGCAGGGGGAAGGGAATGAGGATGTGCGTGAACTGCCGGAGCAGGTCCAGCAGGCCCAGCCGCCCCAAATTCCCCTCAACAAACCACATCGCCGCAAACACCAGAACCACAGCAACGGCTGTTCCTCCGGTGGCCCACAACAACTTCCTGGCGGTGCCCGGGCCAGGGGCCACCGGGAACTTTCCGCGCTGCAGGACCAGCAGCAGCGCGATGCCGGCGGGCACCGCGGCGGCAGGCAGAATGTAGATGGCCAGGAAACCGGTGTCCGCATCGTCGGGATGGAATTCGGCGGACGCCAAAAATTGTACAAAGACCGCCAGGACCAGCAGCGCCACAAGCCCATTGATCACCACGGCCGTCCACAGTGCCAAACGCCGTCCGCGGCGCAGCCCTTCGGAGCAAAGGAGCAGCAACAGCAGCGGAATGACGGACAGGATCACGGCGCCTGCGCTGCTGACGCCAACAATGGACTGCAGGTTCATGCACGCAGCGTCCGCGTCACACAATTCACTGAGCTCGTCAGCATCCGGGCGCCCCTGCAGCATCAGGGGGCCCACCGTTGACAGGGGACCCACCGAAAATTTGGCAGTAATCTGGGCCAGCAGGGGGCCCACCGCAAACACCCCGACAACTGTGGCCAGCAGGAAGCGGGACTCCCGCAGGGATGGCCGGGTGAACAGCCTGCCGGAGTGCACCCGTTGCCCCGTACCCAGCAGCCGCCCCGCCACTATGCCAAACAAAGCACCAAACAGCAGTTGCAGCGTCTCTGCGGTGCCCACGAAAAGTACAAACATCAACGAGAACGCCACCAGCCAGGTCCGAATGCGGTGGCGCCACAAGTTGTTCAGGGAAGCAGTCGCAGCACCGAGCGCTGCCGCAGCGCCGCCATAAGCGCCCAGGATATAGTTGCCACCGAGGAAGCCAAGCCACGCGTCGTTGCCCGCGGTTCCCAGCACCACCAGCCCCGCAAGCGCCAGCGAGCTGAGCACATGTCCCAACAGGAACATCGATACCGCCCGCCAAGTGCCGACTGTCCGTTCGGCAATGCCAACGCCGATGGCGATGACAAGGAGCAGCACCACCAGGCCCGGCCACGAACCAGCGAAGAAGGCACTCACCAGCAGTGTCCACCAGGTTGCGATCACATCGTCCAGATTGATGCCGACCGCAGACAACACATCTTCCGGCACGCCCCCGGTCAACGCCCCCGTGGCTGCCGTTGCCGCGACGACCAGCAGCAGGAGCGCCGCCGTTGCCGGCGACTTCCGCAAAAACAAGACGACTCCGGATAATTTCGACTTGGATTTGCTGGCAACAGCTGGTTCGGCGGTCATCTCGTGTCCCCTGTCTCGTGGCCGGGATTTTCTGGATCCGTGCACTTATCCAATAAAAGCACAACGCCTGCCCCATAGACAGGCCTGAACTGGCGTTCCCAAAACACTGGCCACAAGCGGAGCAACATGGAAACATGGCTTGTACTCCGCTACGCCCGCACTCCGCGTGCTGCAGCAGAGCTAAGTCCTCCGGCGGATTCCGCCATACAGTTCGCCTGCGCCCTGCTTGCCGGAACCGGCGAAAGGATCCCAATGGCTGCCACCGCACCGTTGACCACCTCGGACATTCGCCGCCTCTTTCTGGAGTATCAGGCCGGATCCGGCCATGCGGTGCTGGAACGGGCCGAGCTGGTTCCCCGCAACGATCCCACCACGCTGTTCACCGGAAGCGGGATGCAGCCGCTGCTGCCCTACCTTTTGGGAGCCGACCATCCGTCGGGTGACAGACTTGCGGACAGCCAGACCTGCCTGCGGTCCCAGGATATGGAGGAAGTTGGCGACAACCGGCACACCACATTCTTTGAAATGCTGGGCAATTGGAGCCTGGGGGCCTACTTCAAGGAAGAGCAGATCCCGGCCTTGTGGCACTTCCTCACCCACGTGGCGGGACTTGACCCCGAACGCATCTTTGTCAGCGTGTTTGACGGGGACCCGGACCGGGACATACCGCGCGACGATGACAGCGCGGACATTTGGGAACGGCTCTTCCTCGCGGCCGGCGTGAGTGCCGACCGGGTGGACCTGCGCACGGAGGAACACGGCAACGCCGTGGGAAACCAAGGCGCACGCATTGCTTTTTATGGCGACAAAAACTGGTGGTCCCGTGGCGGATCCCCGGATGCAACGCCAATCGGTGATCCCTGCGGCCCGGACACGGAGGTCTTCTACTTTTTCCCCGACGTGAAGCATGACACCGCCTACGGCGCCTTTACGCATCAAAATTCCGATGGCGGACAGTTCTTGGAGATCGGCAACTCGGTCTTCATGGAATACCAGCGCAAGCAGGAAGGATTCATCAAGCTGCCCAGACACCAGGTTGACTTTGGCGGCGGGCTGGAAAGGATTGCCGCCGCGGCGATCGACAGTCCCGACGTCTTCAGGACCAGCCTGCTGTGGCCCCTGGTGGCACGGCTGGAAGAGTTGGCGGGCACCTCATATGAAGCACACCAGACAGAGTTGCGCATCATTGCGGACCATGCCCGCGGTGCTATTTTTCTGGCCAATGACGGTGTGCGCCCGAGCAACAAGCAGCAGGGCTATGTCATGCGGCGCTTGCTGCGGCGGGCCATGCGGTTCGCCCACGGGCTGGGCGTGGAAAAGAACTTCCTGGGCACCCTCGTGCCCGTGGTGGTGTCCATGTACGGGGACGCCTACCCCGAATTGGCCGCCCGGCAGCAGGAGATCGAAACCTCGCTCAGCAAGGAGGAGCGCTCCTTCCGCCGCACCCTTGCCAAGGGGCTGCGGGAACTGCGGCGCTTTTCCGCCGAGGGGCAGCTGGGCGGCCAGGCCTTCTTTACCTTGTCGGACACCTACGGATTCCCGGTTGAACTCAGCCATGAAGAAGCCGTTTCCCAGGCCCTGGATGTGTCGCCGGCATGGCGGGACGAGTTTGACCTGCTCATGGCCCAACAACGCGAACGTTCGCAAAAGACCGCCACACTGGGGGTCAAATAGTAGTTGAGTTGTCCGCCAAGGAACTGCTGGCCGGGCCCACGCCGGCAGGTACCCGGCCCCCTTGCTCCCGCGTCATGTTCCGCCACATGGGAGCCCGGGATTTCCCAGCCTCCACGCTTCCTGTGTTAGTTTGCAAGGGAGTAATGAGTGCCAGCGCCAAGCCCTGACTTGCTGGCCGGCAACCCTCTTTCCGGCGGGGTGCCTCGGGTGAATACTCGGCAAACCCAGCTTCCCACGGCTGATGTTTGCAAGCGTGAACCCCCTGCGGCGCCCAAAGCAGGTTCTCCGGCATTGAGAACCGGGCTTGCACCACCGCCACCAGCTCCCGCTTGCAGTCTCGGCCACCTGCACTGAGGAGACACCATGTCCGCGGACGCTTCCCCCCTGGCCTATCGGCTCATCACCGGTCCCGACGACCGCTCGTTTTGTGAGCGCATTTCAACAGCCCTGGCGGAAGGCTATGTTTTGCACGGCGGGCCTGCTGTCACGTTCAACGGCAGCAGCGTCATTTGCGCCCAGGCAGTGATCCTCCCGCAGGCTGTTGCCACCAGCGATGCCGCGGTGGCCACGGCCGTGGATGATCTCGACGCCGAGCTGGAGTTCGACGGCGAGGGCATCGCATGAGCTACGCAGGCGATCTGGCCCCCGCATCGGCGTGGGAGCATGTGGCGGCCGGAGCCGTCCTGCTGGATGTGCGCACCGAGGGTGAATGGGCGCACATCGGCGTCCCCGACACCTCCTCACTGGGCGCCGAACCGGTCTTCATCCAGTGGAACCTGGCCAACGGCACCAACAACCCGCAGTTCCTGGCCGAGCTCCAGGCCGTTGTGCCCACTGACAAGCAGCTGGTGGTGTTGTGCCGTTCCGGCGCGCGCTCCATTGCCGCAGCCGAGGCCGCAACAGCCGCCGGCTACACGGCCTACAACGTCCTTGAAGGCTTCGAAGGCATACAGGACGGCTATGGCGACAGGGTCGTCAACGGCTGGAAAAACCGCAAGCTGCCCTGGCACTGACCCCGCCACAAACAAAGGCGGGCGAACAGCCGGACGCTTGGGCCGCCGTCGTACTTCACCCGCGTGCCAAAAACAGGACACCATCAGCGAAAGCCAAGGGAACAGCAATTGAGCAACTTTAACGAGCACGCAGCCGGCTGGGCCGAAGACACCCAGGCCGTGCGCGGCGGACTTGACCGCAGCCATTTCCAGGAAACCTCCGAAGCCCTCTTTTTAAACTCCGGCTTTGTGTATGAATCCGCCGAAGCCGCCGAGCAGGCATTCACGGGGGAGGTGGACCGCTTTGTGTACTCACGCTACGGGAACCCGTCGGTCGCCACCTTCCAGGAACGGCTGCGGCTGCTGGAGGGCAAGGAGGCGTGCTTTGCGACGGCGTCGGGCATGTCCGCCGTGTTCACCGCGCTGGGTGCCTTGCTGGCTGCCGGGGACAGGGTGGTTGCCTCGCGTTCCTTGTTTGGTTCGTGCTTTGTCATCCTGAACGAACTGCTGCCGCGCTGGGGTGTGGAGACCGTCTTCGTTGACGGGCCCGATCTGGCGCAATGGCGCGAGGCGCTGAGTGTGCCCACCACGGCCGTGTTTTTTGAGTCCCCGTCGAACCCGATGCAGGAAATCATTGACGTGCAGGCGGTGTGCGACCTCGCCCACGCCGCGGGTGCACAGGTGGTGGCTGACAACGTGTTCGCCACACCGCTGCTGCAGCGCTGCGGCGACTTTGGTGCCGACATTGTTGTGTATTCGGGCACCAAGCACATTGACGGGCAGGGGCGGGTGTTGGGCGGCGCCATCCTGGGCTCGAAGGAGTTCATCGAGGGACCCGTCAAGAATCTGATGCGCCATACCGGGCCGGCGCTGTCCGCGTTCAACGCCTGGGTGCTGACCAAGGGGCTGGAAACCATGAACCTGCGCGTGACGCATTCATGCAACAGCGCACTGGCGCTGGGCGAGTTCCTGGAAGCGCAGCCGCAGGTCAGCCGCGTGCTGTACCCGCATCTGCCCTCGCACCCGCAGCATGAGCTGGCCAAAAAACAGATGAAGGCCGGCGGCACGGTGTTGACCTTTGAACTGGCCGAACCTGCCGGCGGCACCACGAAGGACGCGGCGTTTTCCTTGTTGAATGCCCTCCGGATCATCGACATTTCAAACAACCTCGGCGACACAAAGTCGCTCATCACGCACCCGGCCACCACCACACACCGCGCCATGGGGCCCGAGGGCCGGGCGGCCATTGGACTCTCCGACGGTTTCCTGCGCCTGTCCGTGGGATTGGAAGACGTGGAAGATCTCAAGGCCGATCTGGCGGGAGCCCTGGCTGCTATTTAGCGAGCTTGCGCGCCCATGCGGAGAAGCTGGCCACGTCGGCGCCGGACATGATGGCGGCCGGCGGCTCGCTCACGGGGACTACCAGCAGCGCCAGCGCGTCACCGGGGAATGCTGCCATCCATTTGCCCGCCTCGGCGGCCTTGCCGGCAGTTGCCGCCGCATCAACCCCTGCCGCATTGCACAGGAAGACACTCGAGTCGGCCCCGATCGGATCGACGATGCCGACCCGTCCATTGAGCAGCTCCAGAATGTCCGCCTGAAGCATGGTCACGGTGACGTCGCCGGTGCTCAGCTGCACGCAGTGCATCAGCTTGGTGCCCTTGCGTCCGCGCGGCAGGTCCACATCGGTGGCCGTCAGCCCGGCACCCCGCCACGGGATGCCGCCGTCCCTTGGGATGGCAACGGGAGGAAGGGTCGCTGTGGAATCGCGTTTGGTCCAAGAAAACATGCTGCTGAGCCTACGCGGAGTGTGGCCGCCGCGAAAAGGGACGGCGTTTGCGCAATCGGCGGGTGTCCGCGCACCCGCTTTAACCGCGAACGCCGTCCCTTTTCAACGGGGACGGCGGGGCTGCGGGAACAGTCAGTCCTGGAAGTACTCGATCTCGGCACCAATCGTGTTCAGGCGCTCGGCCAGGTCCTCGTAGCCGCGCTCAATGACGTAGATGTTGCGCAGTTCGCTGGTGCCCTTCGCGGCGAGCATGGCCAGCAGAATGCAGGCGGCCGGGCGCAGCGCGGGAGGGCAGCCGATCTCGGCGGCACGCCAGGCCGTGGGACCCTTGATGTCGATGCGGTGCGGATCCAGCAGGCGAACGCCGGCGCCGAGGCGGTTCAGCTCCGTCAGGTAAATGGCGCGGCCCTCATAAACCCAGTCGTGGATGAGCGTGGTGCCCTCCGCGCAGGAGGCGATGACGGCGAAGAACGGCAGGTTGTCGATGTTCAGGCCCGGGAACGGCATGGGGTGGATCTTGTCCGGCGCAGCCTTTAATTCGGAGGGCAGGGTGGTGATGTCCACGAGCCGCGTCTGGCCGTTGCGGGCCATGTATTCGGCGGACTTGAGGTAGCGGAAGCCCATCTGCTCCAGCACCTTCAGCTCAATTTCCATGAACTCGATGGGCACGCGCTTGACCGTCACCTTGGACTTCGTCACGATGCCCGCGGTGATCAGGGACATGGCCTCGATGGGGTCTTCGGAGGGCGCGTATTCAATGTCGACGTCGATGCGGGCCTTGCCGGTGATCGTCAGCGTGGTGGAGCCGACGCCTTCCACCCGGATGCCCAGTCCCTGGAGGTAGAAGCACAGGTCCTGCACCATGTAGTTGGGGCTGGCGTTGCGGATGACGGTTGTGCTTTCGCGGTGCGCGGCGGCCATGATGGCGTTTTCCGTCACGGTGTCGCCGCGTTCCGTCAGCACAAAGGTCCTGTCCACGGTGTCGCTCAACGGCGCCTGCACCTGGTAGAAGCCGTCGTGGGCGTTCACTGTGAGACCAAACTCGCGCAGGGCCTGCATGTGCGGCTCCACGGTGCGCGTGCCGAGGTCGCAGCCGCCGGCGTAGGGGATGCGGTAGGGGTCTTCCTCGTCAAGGAGGGGGCCGAGCAGCATGATGACACTGCGGGTGCGCTTGGCCGCCGCAATGTCCATGGCGGCCAGGTCAAGCACCGCCGGGCGGCGGATCAAGAGGTCGGATTCGTTGAGCCAGGTGCACTCGACGCCGATGGACGTCAGCAGCTCCACGATGCGGTTGACTTCTTCAATGCGGGCCAGCCGGCGCAGGATGGTGGTACCACGGTTCAGCAGGCTCGCGCAGAGCAGCGCCACGCCGGCGTTTTTGCTGGTGTTGACCTCAACGCTGCCGGAAAGTTCGCGCCCGCCGTGCACGCGCAGGTGCGTGACGGCGTTCTTGGCCGCAGCGCCCACGCTGAAGAGGTTGGCTTCCAGCAGCGCTTCCATCCGCTGGATCATCTTCAGGCTCAAGTTTTGTTTGCCTTGTTCCATCCGGGCGACGGCACTTTGGCTTGTTCCCAAGTGGGTGGCCAATTCGCCCTGGGTCCAGCCTTTTTCATTGCGTGCATCTCGCACCAATACGCCAACGGTTTCTGCAGCAACTTGAGTCATAAGACTTTTATATCACAGCATGCATATTTCCTGGCACTTATGTGACCGTTTCGGCATTTTCGCAGGAAATCTCTAAATATTAGCCGTTTCATGCGATAAATTTGATGGGCTAAATAATGGCCGGGCCACTGCTCACTCTAGGGTATCGCGCCCGGGCGGCGCCGCGGGCAACCACGCCGCAGCTTCGGGCCGGAACCCGGGCCCGCGGCTCAGGAGATAGGCTGGCCTGACACGATTTAGGAGACCCCATGGCCCGGAAGTCCACCTCGCAGGATGTTGCCGACCGCGCGGGCGTTTCCCGCAGTGCGGTGAGCTTTGTCCTGAACGGCCGCGCCGACGGCAATATCGCCAAGGACAAGCAGCTGCGGATCCTGGCCGCCGCCAAGGAGCTCAACTACACACCCAACGCCGTGGCCCGGTCGCTGCAAGCCCAGCGCACCCACACCATTGGCGTGGTGACGGACTCGATTGCCGGGGGTCCTTTCGCCGGAAAACTCCTGCAAGGTGCGAGCGCCGCAGCCTTCCATGCCGGATACCTCTTGTTGGTGATTGACACCGAGGGCGAAGACGTTCGTGAAGACAGCGCCTTCAACACCCTGCTCAACCGGCAGGTGGACGCCCTGGTCTTTGCCACCATGAGCCTGCGCGCCCATCATCCCCACTCGACCATGCGCGGTGTACCGGCCGTGCTGGCCAATAGTTTTGACCCGGCCGGCACGTTGCGCTCGATCATTCCCGACGAGGTTGCCGGAGGACGCGCGGCCACCCAAGTCCTGCTCGATGCCGGGCACACCTCCCTTGCCTATCTGTCCGGCACGGGTGAGCTGGTTGCCACCGAACGCCGCACCCAGGGCCTTGACGCCGCCATCGCCGAGGCCGGGCTGCCCGCGGTCGCCGCAGTGGAAACGGGCTGGGAAATCAATGACGGCTTTGCGGCCGCCATGCACCTATTAACGGACGACGCCGGACACTCCCCCAGGCGCGACCGTCCCACCGGCGTTGTGTGCGCCAACGACCGGGTTGCGTTGGGCGTCATGCTCGCCTGCGGACAGCTGGGCCTGCGGGTCCCGGACGACCTGAGCATTGTGGGCTATGACGACGACGAGCCACTCGCCAGAACCACCGTGCCGGGGTTGACCACGGTGGCACTGCCCCACCGCGAAATGGGCGAGCAGGCCATTGAGCTGCTGCTGGCGGACCTGCGCCGCGGGGCAGCGGATGGCCCTGGCGGAACCATTGCCATCCCCTGTCCCGTGGTGATGCGGGGCTCGGTGGCTGCACCGTTCGCATGAGGTGCGCGCGGCAGCTGCTGCCGTCAGCGGGCCGCTGCGGTTAGAGGGCCAGGGCGTGCACCGTGGCCGCCCCGCGAACCTCAAAGTGGGAGGTTGCCGTGGGGTACGCCCGCACGGTTGCGGCCGTACCGCCGTCGGCAAAGACCTCCACGAGCGAGCCGTCCACGAGGATGCGGCCGGCCGGGATGGCCGCAACGACCTGCTCGACGCCGCCATCGACAAAGACCAGTTCCACTGCGCCGCCGGCCACCACATCAAAGGCCCTGGTCGGCACCGGAACGGTGAACGCGGCGGCACCGGATGAGATGACAGCAGCACGCAGGGTGTCCACCTCGGCCACGGGTGCCGAGCGCAACTGCCCGTCGCGGAAGGAAAGCTCGCGCGCATAGGTAAGCACACCGGCCCAGCCCGAGGCGAGGATGTCGGCGTCGTCCCTTGATTTCTCCCAGCTCCAGCCCCACATCAGGGTGCGCGGCTCGGCGCCTGTCCCGGCAACAACCTGGGGGGCGTAGAAGTCCGGGCCGGCATCGATCAGGCCGCCGCCGGTGGGCAGGAATTTCAGCCCGGCGCCGCCTTCGCTGAGCTCGCCGGTCAGGTAGGTGACGCGGTCCTCTGAGTGGTCGTGGTTCCAGAGTGAGAGCATGAGCACCCACTGGCCGTCGACCTCGAACAGCTGCGGGCATTCCCAAATCTGGGCCGGCGCCCAGTCCTGCGCGACACCCGAGCCACCCGTGACGAGCGGACCGAGATACTCCCAATTGGTCATGGTGTGGCAGCGGTAGAGCAGGATGACGGGGGTGCCGTCCTTGTACCCGGCGCCCTGGATGGCGTATTGGCTGCCGTTGAAGGTGAACAGGAAGGGGTCCCGGACGTCGCCGATGGTGGGTTCGTCCGGCATGCCCGCGATGCCTTGGTCGGCCTGGTCCCAGTCGATGAGCGTGCGGTCGGAGATGGCGGTCAACACCAGCGAATCGTGCTCGGTTTCGGCGATGCCCGTGTAGTAGGCGGTGGGCACGTCCCCGTCCAGGGCGATGACGCCGGACCAGGCGCCGACGGCGTCCGGGCCGCCCTTGCTCGGGAACAGGGCGGTGGGCTGCTGCGTCCAGCGGACCAGGTCCGTGGAGGTGGCGTGGCCCCAGTGGACGTTGCCGTGGATGGGCGCGTCCGGGTTGTACTGGAAGAACAGGTGGTGGACGCCGTCAACGTAAATGCAGCCGTTGGGGTCGTTGATCCACCCCTGGTCCGGGCGTCCGTGCAGTGCCGGGAAGGCGGGGTCGATGGTGCTCACAGGTAATGCTCCTTGATGTTCGTGTTGATCTTGCTGGTGGTGTGTTTCGTGGACTGCAGCTGGGCTCACTTGTTGACGCCCGCGGTGAGACCTTCGCGCAGGTAGCGCTGGCCAAACAGGAACACCACGAGGGCGGGGATCATGGACAGCACGACGCCGGCCAGGACGGTGGCAACGGATCCGGTGCCCATGTTGCCTTGGAGCGAGACCAGGCCAAGCGGCATGGTGAAGTTTTCCTCGCTGATGGTCATGATGAGCGGCCGGAAGAACTCGTTCCAGTGGAAGTTGAAGGCAAGGATGCCCACAACGGCCAGTCCCGGCCACGCCAGCGGCAGGTAAACGGAACGGAAGGTGCGCAAGGGGGATGCGCCGTCGATCGCGGCGGCCTCCGCCAGCTCGCCGGGCAGCCCGATGAAGAATTGGCGCATCAGGAAGGTGCCGAACGCCGTCGGAATGGCAGGCAGGATCAGGGCGAGCAGGGTGTCCGAGAGGCCCATGCCGCGGATCAGCATGAACACGGGCACAATGGTCACCTGCATGGGGACCATCATGGTGGCCAGGACCACGCTGAACAACACGCCCTTGCCCCGGAAGTCGATGCGGGCAAAGACATAGCCGGCGAGGGCTGCGGTGAACATCTGGCCCACGGCGATGATGCCCGTGACAAGTGCCGAGTTCCAGATCAACAGCCACATGTTCACCTGCTTGAACACGTCTGCGTAGGAGCCGAGGCTCAGTCCGCCGGAGAACAGGGAGCCGCCGGCGCCGAGGGATTCGGTGGGTGGGCGCAGGGAGGTCATGATGGTCCACACCACGGGGCCCAGCGTCAGGAACGTTGCGACGATGAGGATGGCTGCGCGTCCGGCGGTGCGCCCGGTGACGCGAACCTTCTTGCGGGGCGCGGGGGTGCGGCCCGGTGCGGTACTGCTTTCTTTCACGGAAATGGTCGTCATGGCACGGCTCCTAGTTGTAGTGCACGAAGCGTCGTGAGAGGCGGAATTGGATGGCCGTGACCACCATGATCAGCAGCGTCAGCACAATGCCGATGGCGAAGGCGCGGCCAAAGTCGAGCTGCTTGAAGGCTGTTTCATAGATGACCATGACGGCTGTGCGGGTGGAGTCTCCGGGACCGCCGCGGGTGATGACGTATGGCTGGTCAAAGATTTGCAGGGCGGAGATGATCGCCATGACACTGGCCACCAGCAGCGTGGGGCTGAGCAGGGGCAGCGTGATGTTCTTGAACTGCTTCCACCCCGTGGCCCCGTCGATGGAGGAGGCCTCGTACATTTCGGTGGGAATGGAGCTGAGGCCGCCAATGATGAGCAGGAATGTGAAGCCAAAGTTCTGCCACACGTAAACCAGGATGATGACCACCATGGCCCCGCCCTGCGACGTCAGCCACGGGACTGCGGGGATGCCCACCAGCCCGATGATCTGGTTGACCAGGCCAAAGTTCTGGTTGAACAAGTAGCTCATGATGATGGACACGCTGGAGGCGGACAACACCAGGGGCAGGAAGAACGTGGAGCGGAAGAAGGTGCGCAGCCAGTTTGGCATCTTCGATTGGATGAGCACGGCCAGACCGATCGAGACGCTCAACTGCAGGGCCACTGCCACCGCCACAAAGCCCACAGTGTTCAGGAACGCCCTGCGGATGGTGGGGTCGGCGCCAATGGAGACAAAATTGTCCACGCCCACAAATTCCGGGGCGCTGATGATGTCCCAGCGGAAGAACGCCAGCGTCAGCGAGGCAGCGATCGGAACCAGGGTAAAGACGGCGATGCCAATGATGGTCGGGGCCAGGAAGAGTGCGGCGAGCCGCTTTGCGCCCTTGTCCCGTCCCGGATTCTTGGCGACAGGTGTGCCGGGCGCCTGCCGGGCAGCGGCGCGGGATGCCTTGACTGTGGTGGACATCAGACCCTCCTCATGGCCAGCTCGAGGTCACGCTGGAGCGTGGACATGGCCGGTCGGATGTTGGCTGCGGAACCGGTCACGGCACCCAGGACGTTCTTGATCAAGGCACTTTCAACTGCCGCCTGTTGCGGCGGGGCGGGGATGGGCCCGGAGCTGGGGAACTTGTCCAGCGTGTCGTAAAAGACCTGCCAGTGGGCCGGACCCTTGCCCGAGTACAGGGCTTCGTTCACCATGGAGCGGCGGGTGGGCGTGGTGTTGGGGGTGGGGATGGCCAGTTCCATGGCCTCCTTGGTCGCGCAAAATTTGATCCATTCCCAGGCCTCGTCCTTGCGGGTGGAGGTCTTCATGATGGCGTAGCCTGCTGCACCGAACTGGTGCCGCTGGGTCCGCCATTTGGGGAAGAACTGCACGTCAAAGTCATTTTCGCCCATGCCTGCCTCATGCAGGCCCTCGACCCAATAGCCGCCGGCAGGGGTGGTGCCAATGAGCCCGGAGGCGAACTGTGCCACCAGCTCGTTGCCGCCGCCCTGGGCCGGGCTGGTGCCCAGGCCCTCGGCCACCAGGGTGCGGAGGAATTCAAAGCTCTCGGCAACCCTGGGGTCCTCGGCGTTGGGCTCGAGCCACTGGAAGCCGCCGGAGCGCATCCCGCGGGTTGGGTCGTTGGCATAGAACGAATCCCAGAACCAATTTCCGCCGGTGCTGCGCGTTTCCTTCAGGAAGCTCGTGTCATTGACATACAGCCACGGCACCACTCCACCGAAGAGCCGGTTGGTCCAGTAGTACGGCACAAACTGCTTGCCGCCGGTCTTTTTCATGGCGGTGAGCGAATTGTAGAAGTCATCGTGCGTCCAGTTGTCCGCCGGCCGGGCCAAACCTGCTTTTTGGAAGGCGCCCGTATTCATGTACATGTTGGCGCTGTTGAAATCCAGCGGCAGTTGGAACAGGCTGCCCTGGTACATGAACGCCTCAACCAGCGACGGGTGGACGTCGTCAAAGTAGTCCTGCACCTCCGTGCGGTCCCGCTTGACGAACGCATCCAGCGGTTCGGCCAGCTTTTCGGCAAACAGCTGAGCACCTTCCGTGGCCACCAGCACCACATCGGGCGAGGTGCCGGCAGCAACCATGGTCAGGATCTTCGCGAAGAAGTCCCCCCAGTCGGCGCCCTGGATGGCCTGGATCCGCACCTTGATGTTTGGATGGGCCGCGGAGAATGCCTGCACCAGCTTGGTCCGGCTGGCGGCGTCCTGGGCATTGCCGAGAATGGCAACATTGAGCGACTGCGATCCCCGCCCGGGGATGTCCGCTCCTGTCAGTCTGGGCCAGCTCGCCCCGACGGCACCGACGGCGCCCACACCGAGCAGTCCCATCATGGCCCGTCTTGTTACGTCACTCATGTTGCCTCCTTGCAACTACCTAACTCGTGTTAGGAAGCATGACAGACGAACCTAACACGTGTCAAGCATGAGGCGGGTCACATATTTTGCCGTCATGGAATCATGCCCGGAAACACCATGGCCCGCCCCCGCGCACCTTGCGTGCGCCGGGGCGGGCCACTGCCATACGGGAAGCAGGCCACCCGTGAAGCTAGCCAAACACCGGATTCCAGGTGCCAAGCACGACGGCGGCACTCACCGCTGCTGCCGTGACCACCAGTCCCCCGGCCACCACCCACGCGTCACGTCTCGTGAAGGTGGACTCACGCGCCCACGTGCGCGGGCCCGCACCAAACCCCTTGGCCTCCATGGTGACGGCCAGCCGCGACGCCCGCCGCACGGCCTGCACCAGCAGTGCCATGGCCTGGCCCAGCTGGGCTTTAATCCCACGGAACAGCCCAGGTTCCCCGCCCACGCCGCGGGCCCGACGGGCCATGCCCAGGGTCTGCCATTCCGCCACAAGCAGGCCGACCAGCCGCATGGCCGCCAGCGCGCCGAGTACGAAGCGGTGCGGCAGCCGCAGTCTTTGTGCCAGCGCATCGGCCAGGTCGGTGGGGTCGGTGGAGGCCAGCACAATAATGCCGGGAAGGGCGATGGCCAGGCCACGCAGGGCAATGGCCACGCCCGCCTCCAGCGAGCCGGTGGTGAACGTGACAGGTCCCAGCGCGAGCAGCAGCTCTCCCGTTTTAGGGGCCAAAAGCGCCGTTCCGTAACCGCCCACAATCGCAGCGAACAGGATCGGCCAGCCCCGCAGCAGCAGCATCCGGGCGCTCAATCCGGCCAGCGGGAGCAGCGCACATTCAAGCACCAGGGCCACGGTTGCCGACACCCAGTCGACGCTGATCAGCAGCGCGATCGTGACGGCCATGCCGGCACCCAGCTTTGCCAGCGGATTGGCTCCGGCCAGCCAGGCCCGCGAGCGCGGCGTGGCGATGATGTCGACGCTCATCGACGCACCCCCTGCACCGCTGCGCCCGGCTGCCTGCCTTTTTCGGGGGTGGCAGGTTCGGGGACGGGGTCGCCGAGGACCAGCCGGTCCCCGCCCAGCACGGCACTGAACGCGGCGTCGTGGGTCACGGAGACCACGGCCGTGCCGGCATCCAACAGCTCCGTCAGCAGTGACGCCAGTTCCGCCCAGGTGTTTGCATCCTGGCCGAACGTGGGTTCGTCCAGCACCAGCACCTGCGGACTTGCCGCAAGCACCGTCGCCACCGACAGCCGCCGCTTCTCCCCGCCGGACAGTGTAAACGGATTCGCCCCGGCCAGGTGTTCGAGCCGCAGCCGCACCAGCAGCTCATCCACTGCTTCGGTGCCCCGGCCCAGCAGCTTGGGCGCAAACATCAGCTCGTCGCGGACACTGGCGGCAATGAATTGGTGCTCCGGTTCCTGGAACACCGTGCCGATCCGGTTGATCAGTTCACGCCCCCGCCATTTCAACGGTGATGGTCCGGCCCCGCGCGACAACGCCGCCGTGGCCGCCAGTTCCCCGCCCACGGGCCGGAGCAGGCCCCCCAGGGTCAGTGCCAGCGTTGATTTCCCTGAGCCGTTGGGGCCGGTGACACTCAGGGCTTCCCCGGCCTTGACCTGCACGGAAGGAACGACGGCGGCAGGCACTGCCGGGTGCCCGCGCCTGCCCTTGGTGCGGGAGACAGCGAGAGCCGTCGCTTCAAGCAGCAGGCTGGTCCCGGCGTCGTCCATTGGCCGGTGCGGGCCGGCGTTGCTGCGCGGGCGGACGTGGGGGACGTGCCCGGGGACCCAAATTCCAGCTCCGGCCAACAGTTCACGGCTTTGCGCCAGGACCGTGTCCGGCGGCCCGTCGAAGAGCACGCCACCGGGTGCGCCCAGCCTGTCGGGGGCCAGGACCACGATCCTGTCCACGACATCGAGCCACACGGAAACCCTGTGCTCGACAACCACCAGGGTGGCGCCGGTTTCGTCGAGGCTGCGGCGCACGGCGTCGCGGACCTCCACAACCCCGGCGGGGTCCAAGTTGGCGGTGGGTTCGTCCAGCAGCAGCAGTCCGGGGCGCATGGCCAGCATGCCGGCCAGGCCCAGCCGCTGCTTTTGTCCGCCGGAGAGCGCGGAGCTGGGGTGGTCCAGGGGCAGCTCGAGTCCCACCGATTCGAGGGCAGCATGCACCCTGCCCCAGATTTCATCGCGCGGGACGGCCAGGTTTTCGGCGCCGAAGGCAACGTCGTCACCTACTCGTGAGAGCACCACCTGGGCGTCCGGATCCTGCTGCATGAGGCCCGCCCGGCCACGGGATTCCGTCACGGGACGGCCATCAATGCGCAGCTCGCCGATTTCGTTGGCGTCCTCGTCGTCGCCGAGCACGCCGGCGAGCGCGTGCAGGAGCGTGGACTTGCCCGCTCCGGAGGGGCCCAGCAGGAGCACACGCTCCCCCGGTGCGATGTCCAAGTCCAGGCCCTGCACCGCACGGTCGCTGCGGCCCGAATGCTGCCAGCCCCACCCGTTTGCGGTGATCCGGGCCGGGGCGGCCGGGTGCTGCGTTGGTGCCAAGGCTAGACCGCCCTCTCGGTGGCGGCTCCTCGCGAGGGCAGGTTCGCCAGGGCTCCCGTCCGGGCCAGGCCGCGGACGGCCAGCCAGGACACCAGGCCGGCAATGGCGGCGCCGGAGATCATGGCCAGGACAAGGTAAACGGCTTTCCATTCAATGGCCCAAGCCACGTTGTACACCAGGTTGTCGTTCAGGCCCAGGGCCAGGCCGGACAACGCGCCCGCCAGCAGCGACACCGGCAGCGTGAACTTGCGGTAGCGGAAGAGTGCGAAGCCCAGCTCCGCACCAAGTCCCTGCACGAGGCCTGAGAGCAGCACGGTGAAACCAAAGTGGGTGCCCAGCAGCCCCTCGACGCTGGCCGCGATCAGTTCGCAGTACAGTGCGGCGCCTGGTTTGCGAATCACCAGTCCGCCCAGCACGCCGGCGATCAGCCATCCTCCGCCGTACAGTGCACTGATGGGTGGGAAGGCGACGGTGAAGGCGCTGATCAGGCCGTATCCGGCGGACCACAGCCAGAAGATGACGCCCACGGCCACGCCCAGGACCGACACCACAACGATGTCGACCACCCGCCACGTGCTTTTCCGTGCCGCTGGGTTGTTTTGCTTGTTTTGTTGCGCGGCGTTTTCGCCCGCGAATGATTTGTTCATGATTCCTCCTTTGCAGGAGGGGCGGATGCGGCGGTATTTCCGCGCAGCCGAAGAGAACTCGACTCCCTTCGCCGGTACTAACCGGAGCAGGTTCGAGGGTCTGCGGCGAACCGCACTCTCAGCGCCGATACCCAAGCCGGGTGGACGCTCCCCTGTCGTGTTTGAATTGCGGCTTTAGTTTACCCCCGCCGCGTTCCCGGGGCCAATGCTCTGCGGCACAAAGCTTTGCGGGAGCCCACCCGACGAAGTGGACTCCCGCAATGCTTCATGCTCCCAATGCCGTGCATCGGCTTTCCCCGCGCCGATCACGGGGCACTGCAGCAGCTGCGCCGGGGCGTTTCTAGTGCTGGCGTGCCCTGCGGCGGCGGGCCAGGATCAATCCGCCGAGCATGAGGAGCAACGCGATCACCCCGGCTGCGCCGACGTTGAAGCCGGTATTGGCGAGATAGCCGCCGTTATTGTCGGCCCGGACCGTGGCTGCTCCGCTGGGCCTGTCACTGGCACTGCCACTGGCAATTGCTGTTGCTGTTGCTGTGGAGCCTGGCATTGCCGCGTCACCCGTTGTTGCTGCGGGCCCCGGTGCTGGCGTGTCACTGGCGCCCGCGCTTGAGGTGGCCGACGGCGCAACAGTTGCCGTTGGTGCGGGTGCTGCAGTTCCCGTGGCGGTCGGTTCCGGCGAAGCCGTTTCGCTTGGCTCCGGGGACTCGGTCTCCGTGGGAGTCGGTGCTGGTGTTGGTGTTGGTTCAATGGTTTCACCCACGTATGGTCCGTCGCCGACTGGTCCGGTGGCGCGCAGGCCCAGTTCATGCACGATGGGGCCGACAGCGACGGCCCGCGTTTCCGCCGGGGTGAACAGGATGCGGACACCGGAGATGGTTTCCTGGGTCAGGACTGCTTCCTGGAAACCCACCGACGGGTCGAGGGCTCCCAGGGTGACCCATTCGCCGTCGTTCTTCACCTGCAGGTCACCGGCGATGTGGCCAACTACAGCCACCGACTTCATCGCCTCGGGCGCATCCAGGGTGTGGGTCAGGTGAGACCCTGTAACGGCTGCCGTGGCGGCTTCAAATGCGGTGGAAACAGTGGCGTCAAAGGCATTTTCCGCACCGGTCCCGTGGGCGCCGGTCAAGTCGGTGCTCAACTTCTCCGTTGCTTCCAGAGCCTGGAATTCGCGGATTTTCACCCACTGACCACCGGGGTTCGGCGCCGTAGCAACTATGCGGATGTAGCGGGCGCTGACCGGCTTGTCGAAGCTGTGCTCGATCCGCGGCGTGCTGTCGAAGGTGCCGGCAGCGGTCCACGCCGCACCGTCTGCCGAGTACTCGACGCGTGCGTGGTAAAACATGTCGCCGGCGCTGGTGTCGGAGTCGGCCTGACGGATCAAGACCTTGCCAACCTCTTTCATCTCCCCCAAATCAATGGTGACACTTGAGCCGGTTTCGGGAGGGGCGCTGGACCACCACAGACTGCCGGCATCGCCGTCGACCATCCGTGCCGGGGCGTAGTTCTGGTATGTGGTCAGCGATGATGCTGCCGTGGCCGCGAAGGGGTTGGAGGAGGCGACGGGCGTCAGTCCCAGCCACTCGTCGTAACGTTTTTGTGCTGCGGCCGTGAAGATTTCAAAAAGGCCGTCACCCACGGAAGGGATGATGACATTGGGGGTGATGCCAATGTTGTTTGGCCCCACGTCCGGCACGGTTGGAAGCTTGGCCAGCACCATTTCTGCGTTGGCTGCAAGGGCCGCATCCGTGGCCGCAACACCATTGCCTGCCTTGGCGGCCTCCAGCATGGTGATTTGCTCCTCCATGGCAGTCGCCCAGTGCGCTGCCGCGTCAATCCACGGCTTGGAATCGTCGTAGAACCCGGCCATGTCCATGGCGGCCAGGACCTCCGGCCCGGCTTTGATGATCGTCAGGCGGTCCTGCAGCGGCTGCATGCCTGCCGCATCGCCCGCGTCGAAAGCACTCCAGAACGCGGCGACGTCGGCGGTCAGTGCCGGCGCGGTCTTGGAGCTGGGGCGGTACGGCTTCCAGCTCTGATTCAAGTCAACAAACGTTTCAAGTGACGTGCGGACAGCAGCGTCATTCCCGGCAAGTTCGGAGATGACCGCGGACTGCGTGGATGCCGCATCGTAGGCCGGGCTGTTCCACGAATAATCACCAAACCCCGCCAGGGCGATCATGGAGGCATAGGCCTCGATCATGGGGTTTGAGGTGATGCCGTCGATGTGCTTGTAAAGGTTGGGGTCGCGGCCTTCCACCGGGTTCAGGAACAAGCGCCCGCGCTGGCCGTCATTGACCGGAAGATTGTCCCAGATGTAAAAGTGCTCGGCGTTGTAGGACTCCACGGCCTTTGTCACGGAGGCTTCGGTGATGGTGTCGGAGAAGACACCCTCGCCTGTCCACTGGATCAAGATGGAATCGTCAGTTGCCAGACCGAACTGGTCCTTGTACGGATCTTCGGCAGAACCGTTGTAATTGGTGGGGACAGTCTGCAGCGGCTGCAACTTGTGCACCTTGACGTAGTCGTTGACGAGCCGATTGAGATAAAAGGCCTGTCCGTCAGCCAGTTTCCTGAAACCGTCGCTGGTGAACTTGGCCTTGTCGGCATCACACTTCAGCGTCGGGCTGATGTCATCCAAGGCAATGTAGAAGCTGCTCACGCCAATGCTGCGGAGCTGGTCAAACTTGGCCACGGTGGCGTTGTAGTCTGCATCGGAGGAATAACAGACATCGTTGCCGGGAGACAGCGCAAAGGTGAAATTCACGTGGTTGGCGTTGGCTTCATCAACCAGTTCCTTGAGGTTTGCCAGTTCCGCTTCCGGGTACAGCTCGCGCCATTTGGACCGCAGGTAGTTGTCGTCCTTGGGGGTGTAGATGTAGGTGTTCATTTTGTGTTTGCCGTAGAACTTCAGCTGGTCCAGTCGCGCCTGGTGTGACCAGGGAATGCCGTAGAAGCCTTCAATGCCACCACGGATGGACATCAACGGCCAATCCGTGACCGTCATGGCGGGCGCTGCGCCGTTGGCGACGACCTGGCTCAGGCTCTGCACCGCATAAAACGTGCCTGTGGCGTCTGTTCCGTTCAGGATCAGGGCAGGCGCGCCGTCGATGTCGCCGGTGGCAATGACGTACCCGTCGGCGCTCAAGGCGTCGGCACTGGTGGCACCGACGGCGGCGAGCGCGGCAGCCACGCCGGCGTTGTCCGCGGTGGTGCCAAGGAAAACGCTGGCGCCGGAGGCTGCTGCACCCTCAACAAAGGAGGCGGTTCCACCGGCCTTGCCGATGACCTCGCCAAGGAAGTTCTTGGCGGCAGCATCCGTGGCAGCACCCACTGCGACCTTCACTGTCCCGGTCAGTGGCACGGGAACACCCGCGGTACTGGTTTCCTGCGGCGTGGGCAGGATGTCAGCCGGTGTGGCGGCCTGGGCTGCAGGCAGTGCTGCCGGCGACAACGCCGCCATTCCGCCTCCAGCCATGATGGCCAGGGCTAGCGCCCCGGTGGCCACATTCCTTAAAGCACGTTTCACGCCGTTCCCCTCGATTGTCTGCAAGCAGCGGGAATCGCTCCCGATGATATGGATCACATCTTTCCGCCAATTGGCTGCAACTCTACTGATGTGGCATGGATCACGTCAATTGGTTACGTGCTGTATTCACAGCCCATCAATAGGCACGCCCGGGCGATGGATCCATGCGCCGGGCAGCCGCGGAACTCGTGCCACCGGGCCGGAAGGCGCTAGGCTGGCCCTAAGGTTTTTGCCCCGCACGGGCCCAGCCAACCATTGAGGAGTACTTCATGAACATCGTCTTCAAATTGCTCGGAACAGGGATAAGCCTCGGGGCTGGTTTTGCGGCCAGCAAGCTCGTGGACACTGCTTGGGAGAAAAGCACCGGCAACAAGCCACCGAAGGACGGTGCGGATCTGGAGAACAGCCTCCGGTCGGCGCTGACGTTTGCACTGGTGTCCTCCGTCGTGGCGGCCCTCATCCAGACGTTGGCCCAGCGCACCACCCAAAAGGCCATTGCCCGCTTCAACAAGCACCCCGAAGAGGTCTGAGCCCGCACGACGCACGAACAAAGGCGCCATTCGCCGTCGTAAATGACGGCGAATGGCGCCTTTCTTGTGCTCCCGGGCCCACGGCAGAACGGGTGCGGTGCCGCGTTAATTCTTGGTGTCGTCCTCAATGACAGCAGCCACGACCTGGTCCAGTTCATCCACGGAGAGCAGCTCGGGGCGGCGGTGCTTGGTGCGGTAGCCGGCCCTGCCCACCATGTGTGCCGACACGGGCACCGTCAGCAGCTGGAACAGCCAGGCAATCAGCAAAATAGGCACGAGCGACCAGACACGCAGCTGCAGCCCCATGGCTGTGAGCATCAGCAGCAGGCCCAGCACCTGCGGTTTCGTGGCTGCGTGCATGCGGCTCATGAGATCCGGAAAGCGCAGCAGACCAATGGCCGCGGCGAGGCTCATTGAGGCACCCAGCAACAGGCAGATGGCCGAGAGCACGTCCAGGAAGGCATTCATACGTCCTCCTTCTTATGCGCAACGAAGCGGGCCACAGTGACTGAGCCGATGAAGCCAATCACGGTCAGGACCACCAGCAGCGCCAAATTGTCGGCGTGTTTGTTCATTGCCATTTCCGTGGCCAACGCAGCACCAAAGATGGCCAGCAAGACATCGGCCGCGATCACGCGGTCAAGCAGCGACGGACCCTTGGCGATCCGATAAATGGTCCCTGCTGAAGCGAGCGTGAGCAGCCCGGCAACAATAATGACAACAATATTCATCACAGCACCTCCCCGGTGGCAGCAGTGTCGGCGGGCCCGGTGCGACCGGCGGAGGTTGATGCGTAGGTCACCATCGGCGCCCCCGCGTGTTCTGCCTTCACGGCCGCCAACTCGGCCCGGGTGCCCATGATGCGGATCAACCGGGCCTCAAATCCTTGGACGTCCGCACGGACTTTCTCCACGCTCGCCTTGGTGGGGGCGTTCATGGCATGCACATAAAGAGTTGCCGATCCCCTGTCCACCTCAACCACCAGTGAACCGGGGATCAAGGAGAGCACATGGCCAACCGCCGTCATCATGAAATCCGACGGGCTGCGCAACGGCACCGCAAGGACAGCATTGCGGATGTTCGGCCCTTTCACTACGGACCAGTACAACACCTGGAAACTCGCAACGGTGACCTGCTTGATGAACCAGAGCATAAACGTCACGGCCCGCAGAACGTTGAAACGTCCGCTGAGTTCAATGGGCGGAAGGTAAAAGGCATGCGAGACCGCGAGAGCGATCAACGCACCAAAAAGCAGGTTGCCGGGGCTGAAATCCTGCCACAGGGAACCCCAGACGAGCACCAGCCAAATAAGCAGTGGCAGTTTTTGCAGAAAACTTGTTCTGCGTTTGGTCCGTGGTGACTGGCTCATCGGTGACTGGCTCATCGGTTTGCCGCCCCAACACCCAGAACGGCTTCAATGTACGGAACACGGTCCAACATGCTGGTTGCTGCTTCCTGGCTCAGGTCCATGAGCGGTCCGGCAAACACTGTCATGGCCACACCAAGCACCACCAGTCCCATGGTTGAATACACCATCATCTTGGGCAGGATCGGGATCTCATTCTCACCGGAAAAACGCCCCTCCGCTGCGTCCACGTGCTTGCTTGTCCGCAGCGCCCGCATGCTCGGCTCGCCAGAGGCATCCGGGGCGGTGGCGAGCAGCACGGGCTCTGGATCTTCGGCGTCGGCCGTACTGCGCCAGAACACCCGGTTCCACACTCTGGCCATCACCAGCAGTGTGAGCAGGCTTGCCACCACACCGCCGACGACGAGCGTGTACGCCAGCGGCGAACCGTCGGCGACGCCGGCCTGCAACAGCCCCAACTTGCCCAGGAACCCGGAGAACGGCGGGATGCCGGAGAGATTCATGGCAGGGATGAAATACAGCACGGCCAGGACGGGTGAAAGTTTCGCCAGCCCGCCGAGCCGGCTGATGGACGAGGTTCCGCCACGGCGCTCAATCAGCCCGGTCACCATGAACAGACTTGTTTGGATGGTGATGTGGTGGATGACGTAAAAAATCGTGGCGGCCAGGCCAATCACCGATGAAAGCGCGACGCCGAAAATCATGTACCCGATGTGGCTTACCAGGGTGAAGGAGAGCATGCGCTTGATGTCGGTCTGGGCCACAGCCCCAAGGATGCCCACCACCATGGTGAGCAGTGCCGCGATGAGCAGCACGGAGTTGAAGTCGTCCGAGGGGAACAGCAGCGTCTCCGTGCGGATGATGGCGTAGACACCCACCTTCGTCAGCAACCCGGCAAAAACTGCCGTCACCGGTGCCGGCGCGGTGGGGTAGGAGTCGGGGAGCCAGAAGGACAGCGGGAAGACTGCCGCCTTGATGCCAAAGGCCACGAGCAGGAGCACATGCAAAAGCTGTTGGGTGCCGGGGTCCAGCTCGCCGAGCTTCACCGCCAGATCGGCCAGGGTGACCGTTCCGGTCGCGCCGTAGACCATGGCGATGGCCACCAGGAACAGCATGGACGAGACGACGCTGACAACCACATACGTGATGCCGGCGCGCACTCGTGAGCCGGTGCCGCCAAGGGTCATCAGCACATAACTGGCGGTGAGCAGGATTTCGAAACCCACATACAGGTTGAACAGGTCCCCGGCCAGGAAGGCGTTGGAGACACCCGCCATCAAGATCAGGTACGTGGGGTGGAAAACGGAAACCGGGCCGTCCTCTTCGCCGTCGGCAGCGCCCTGCCCTGACGCATAGGCAAGAACTGCCAGGCTCACGGCCGAGGAAATCACCAGGAGCAAGGCCGCAAATTGGTCGGCAACCATGACAATGCCGAAGGGTGGCGCCCAGCCACCCAACTGAACGGCGATTGGGCCGGTGTTCCAGACACTGGCCAGCAGCCATACCTCCAACAGCAACGTGATGCTGATGGTCCCCAGGCTGACGCGGCGCTGGGCGCGCGGGTGCTTGATTAAGACAAACGCCAGGGCTGCACCAAGGAAGGGCAGTACTACCGCGAGCGGAGCCATGCTGGCAACATTCATTCCTTGTCCTTCCGCGGCGTCACAGGGTGCACTGTTTCGGGTCCCGACGCTTCATGGGCCGGCACGACTTTTCTGGGTCCAATCCCCGGGATGGTTTCGCGCTTCTCCGGTGACTGGTTGTTCTCGTGGAAGTCGGAAACTTCAATGGCAATCTCGGAGTCTTCCTCGTCGTCGTACACGGCCTGCTTGGCAACGCGGATATCTTCCCGGTCCACCTGGATGTGGTCGGCCCGGCTCAGCAGCCAGGAGCGGTAAATCAAGCTGAGCATGAACGCTGTCACCGCGAAGGAGATCACGATGGACGTCAGGATGAAAGCCTGCGGCAACGGATCATTGAATTCCCCCGGCGGAATGTCCTTGTTGAAGATCGGCGCGAGTCCGGCATAGCCGCCGGTTGTCAGCAGGAGCAGGTTCGTGGCGTTGGTCAGCAGCATCAAGCCCAGCAGGACCCGCGTCAGGCTGCGTTCAAGCAGTAGGTAGATTCCAACCGCATACAGCACACCCATGACGAGCAGCAGGGTGAGGTTCACGCTCATCGCACGGTCTCCATCGGCTCGTCGTCCTCGAACAATTCAATGCCAGCCATCCCGGCCTCTTCGTGTGTGTCGATCTCTGAGCCCAGGCTGCGCAGCACATCAATGACGAGACCAACCACCACAAGGTAGACGCCGATGTCGAAGAGTGTGGACGTCACGAATTTCACGTGCCCGAAGATGGGAAGGTCAAAGGCAATGATTGCGCTTTGGAAGACCTCTCCACCAAGGAACAACGGCATGAGTCCGGTGAGGGTGGCCATCGCGAGCCCCAGGCCCAGCAGCGTTCCTGCGGA
This sequence comes from Specibacter sp. AOP5-B1-6, assembly GCF_052376555.1. NCBI lineage: Bacteria > Bacillati > Actinomycetota > Actinomycetes > Micrococcales > Micrococcaceae > Specibacter > Specibacter sp. AOP5-B1-6. The sequence goes on along the minus strand of NZ_JBQSVT010000017.1, from coordinate 37,826 downwards.
GATCCGGGTGGCCTCGGCCAGTTCAAAGCGGCCCCCTGCCAGGTACCGGATGGTCAGGGCCAAACCTGCCACCAGTCCCCCGGCAAAACCACCGCCCGTGCCGTTGTGGCCTGCGAGCAGGAGATAGATGGAAATGATGATGATGCTGTGGAAGACCAGCCTTGTCACCACCTCAATAATGATGGAGCGCCGTTCCGGGGCCAGTGTGCGCCCGGCCACCAGCCAGGGGTTGCTGGCCGAGGTGGCAAACCTCTTGGCAACTTGAAGGGTTGGCTGGAAGCCGTCCAAGTGCAGCTTGCCAATGCTGCCGGATTCCACAGTCTCGGCACGTGGCAGCCGCTGGCCGTGTCCGCGGACAAAGATCAAGCTGGCGACACCGGTGGCAGCCATTGCCAGCACCGATATTTCACCAAAGGTGTCCCAGGCGCGAATGTCCACCAGCGTCACGTTGACAACATTGAGGCCGCCACCGCCTTCGTATGCCAGCTTCGGCATACTTAGGCTGACGGGGTCATGGATGCGCGAGCCCATTGCCACAACAGCCACCACCACCATGATGGCGCCGAAGGCGATGGCAATGATCAGCCGCACTCCCCGGTGGCTGCCTGCTTTCCGCTCCAGCAGGCTTGCCGGCAGGGAGCGCATGGCCAGCACGAAGGCCACGAGGACAATCGTTTCGACCAGCATCTGGGTCAGGGCAAGGTCCGGGGCCCCCTGCAGCGCAAAGATCAAGGCGATGCCGTATCCGGTGACGGAGACCATGAGCACGGCCATGAAGCGCTTGCTGGCCCTGGCCGCGGCGATGGCGCCGATGACAATGCCGGCGCCGGCAATCATTTGGAAGGGCGAGCCCGGGTCCACCAGGTAGATGGCTTCGGTCCAGTTTTGATCCGTCAGGAACAACACTGCCAGCACGGAAGCAAGCGTGGTGCTCAAAATGACCGCAAGGTAGAAGAACAAGGAGCCGCGCTGGGTGCGGCCGGTGATCCAGATGGCCACGATGTCCAGCACCACGATCGACTGCCTGTAGGCGCGTTCAAAGTCCATCATGGCAGGAACCTTGGCCTGCAGCGCCTCCAGTTTTGTCCGCAGCAGGAACAAGCCAATGCCGCAGGCGACCACGACGGCGCTGAGCCCCAGTGCGGGCGTGAAGCCATGCCACAGCAGCAGATGCATGCCGGAGGGATCATATGCGGGGAATTGTTCGCTGTATGGCTGCACCCACGTGTCAACCAGATGCGGGAACAACCCGTACGCCAGCGTCAGCGCGCTCAGCAGTGCCGGCGCCGCCAGGAACGGCCAGCCGATCGGCTTGAACACGGTGGACATGCCCTTGGCCTTGGTGGCGAAACCGCCCCACATGAACCGGGCGCTGTAGGCAAAGGTCAGGATCGAGCCGATGACCATGCCCGCCAGGACGATCCACCCGACAACGGGTCCGGCAGGGCCGTGAACGGCCGAGGCGATGAAGGCCTGGAAAATGCCTTCCTTGGCGACGAAGCCGGCCAGTGGCGGCAGCCCGGCCATGGATGCGGCACCAATAAGGGCAACAATGCCCAATTTCGGGGCGGACCTGAAGACACCCGACAGTTCCCGGATGTCACGGGTGCCGCTTTGGTGGTCAATAATACCCACGACCAGGAACAACGACGCCTTGAACAACCCGTGGGCGAGCACCATGGCCATGCCCGCCAGGGCAGCTTCACTGCTGCCCAAACCAACTACCAGGGTGATAAAGCCGAGCTGGCTGACTGTCCCGTAGGCGAGAATGAGCTTGAGGTCGAATTGGCGCAGTGCCCGCCAACCGCCCAGCAGCATGGTGCCCAGACCCAGGACCACAATCATGGCCTGCCAGTATTCGGTGTCGGAAAACCCGGGCGCCAGGCGGGCTATCAGGTAGATGCCGGCCTTCACCATGGCCGCAGCGTGGAGGTAGGCGCTGACGGGGGTTGGGGCGGCCATGGCGCCGGGGAGCCAGAAATGGAAAGGCAGCAATGCCGACTTGGTGACGGCGCCAACCAACATCAAGGCGATGCCAATGTCCAGCACCATCCGCGGCCCGCCCGCAGCGGCCATGAGCTCCGGCGCCTTCGCCAACACCCCGGAGATGCTGTATGTGCCGGCACTTTCGCCCACCATGATCAAGCCCACCAGCATGGCGAGACCGCCAAAGGTGGTGACGATCAACGCCTGCAGGGCTGCGCGCCTGGCGGCGATGCGGGTCCGGGCATACCCGATCAACAGGTAGGAAAGGACTGTCGTCAATTCCCAAAAAATAAACAACAGAATCAGGTTGTCGGCCGTTACCAGGCCAAACATGGCCCCCGCGAAGGCCAGCAGCTGGGCACCAAAGCCGCCCAGTCCGGCGTCGTTCGCCTTGAAGTACCTGGCGCAGTAAGCCAGCACCAGCGCCCCGACGCCAAGCACCAGCAGGCACAGCAGCCAGGACAGCTGATCCATGCGGAAGGAAAGATTCAGGTCAAGAACCGGCACCCAGGGGATGTCCAAGGCCGGGCTGGGAAGTGTGTCCGAATACACATTTTTGTATTGCGCCACCAGCCAAATAAAGCTGATTCCGGGGACAGCGGCGAGAACATAAAACGCCGAGCGGCCCCATCTGGAAAACAAAATAGGCGCGATAATGGCAACAATGAAGTGCGCACAAAGGACAAACAACACTAAAGACTCCACATGTTTCGGGCTTAAAATGAGCGAATCACGGGGGAAAAAGTCGGTTCCCGACCCCTCCACCCTACCAACCCGGGGCACCTGCAAATGCCGTTTTCGGGCAGCGAGCGGGCAGTGAATGGGCACCGAAAGGGCAGTGAAGTTGCCAGCTGGACACGCCGCCGCCACTTAAAGTTCAACCGGCTTGGGCCCTTGGGACGGTTGCTGCCGCTAGCATGTGCCGTATGACTGAGTTCCCTCCAGCGGCCGCCTCCCCGCCCGCCACCAAGGCCGAATCGCCCGGGACAACATGGCAAATTGTTGCCTGGTCGTTATGGGATTGGGGCGGTGCGGCGTTCAACGCCGTCATGACCACCTTCATCTTCACGGCGCTGTACCTGACGGGCGACAAATTTGGTGGCGCCGACGTGGCCACGGCAACACTTGCCTTTGCCATGTCCATCTCCGGATTTGCCATCGCGTTGCTGGCCCCGGTGGCCGGCCAGCGGACCGACCACAGCGGACGGCGGAAGCTGTGGCTGGGCGTCAACACGCTCGTGGTTGTGGTGCTGACGGCTGCCTGCTTCTTTGTCCAGCCACACGAGTCATACCTGCTCTTTGGCTGCATGCTGATCGCCGCCGGCCACGTCTTCTTTGAGATCGCCGGCGTGAACTACAACGCCATGCTGCTGCAGATCTCCACCAAAAAGACCATTGGCAAGATCAGCGGGTTCGGCTGGGCCGCCGGCTACCTTGGCGGCATCGTGGCCCTGGTCATTGTTTACTTCGCGCTGATCAAACCCGAAGTCGGCGTCTTCGGCATTACGAGCGCCGACGGCATGACCTACCGGGTCGTGGCCCCGTTCTCCGCGCTGTGGATCCTGGTGTTCTCCATTCCGGTCTTGTTTGCCATCCCCGAAACCAAGCCCGATCCGGACATGCCAAAAGTGGGGTTCTTCCAGTCTTACAAGGAGCTGTACTGGACCATCAGGCTGCTGTGGAAGGCCGATCGGCACACCGTGTACTTCCTGATTTCCAGTGCGATCTTCCGCGACGGCCTGGCCGCGATCTTCACTTTTGGCGCCGTCCTGGCTGTTGGTTCCTTCGGCTTCAAGACCGGCGATGTGCTCATCTTCGCCATTGCCGGCAATGTTGTGGCCGCTGTCGGGGCGCTCTCGGCCGGCTTCTTCGACGACAAATTTGGCCCCAAGGCCGTCATCGTCACATCCCTGCTTGGCCTGCTCGTCTCCGGCGGCGCCCTGCTCTTCCTGGACGGCAAAAACGCATTCTGGGTCTTTGGGCTGATCCTGTGCTTGTTCGTGGGCCCCGCCCAGTCATCGGCCCGCACGTTCATGGGACGGCTGGCACCCGAGGGGCAGGAAGGCGAATTGTTCGGCCTGTACGCCACCACCGGCCGTGCCGTGTCGTTCCTGGCCCCGCAGCTGTTTGGCTACTCAATCTTGATCTTTGGCGCCCAGCGCTGGGGGATCATCGGCATCCTGGTGGTCCTGCTGGTGGGACTGCTGCTGCTCTTGCCCGTCAAGGCCCCGCCGCACGGCGTCAACGCCTAACCATGCAAAGCCTTAACGTTCGACGGCGGGCCGTCACCTTCCATCCGAAGGTGACGGCCCGCCGTCGTTCCCCATCCGCTCCCACCGCTCGCAAGCTCGCAGCGGGTCCCTCGCGGCTGTGGGCCCACCAAGAGTTAGATCTTGGTGCGGTGGAAATTCTGGAAGGACTTCGACGCCGTGGGACCGCGCTGGCCCTGGTAGCGGTTCTGGTAGGGGCCGGTTCCGTAGGGGTTTTCGGCCGGGGAGGACAGCTGGAAGAAGCACAGCTGGCCGATCTTCATGCCGGGCCACAGTTTGATCGGCAGCGTTGCCACATTGGAAAGCTCCAAGGTGATGTGGCCGGAGAATCCCGGGTCGATGAACCCTGCCGTTGAGTGCGTGAGCAGGCCCAGCCGGCCCAGGGACGACTTGCCCTCAAGGCGTGCGGCGACGTTGTCGGGCAGCGTCACGGTTTCATAGGTTGAACTCAGCGCAAATTCGCCCGGGTGCAGGATGAACGGCTCGTCCGGATCGACCTCGACCATGCGGGTCAGGTCAGGCTGCTCCTCGGCCGGGTCGATGTGGGCGTAGCGGTGGTTGTCGAAAAGCCGGAAAAATCGGTCGATGCGCACATCCACACTGGACGGCTGCACCATGGCAGGGTCATAGGGGTCCAAGACAATGCGCTTGGCTTCAATTTCGGCACGTATGTCGCGGTCAGAGATCAGCACCCTCTAAAAATAGCGCACTTGCCTGTACAAGAACTCCAGCCCAGTCTCCGTGTGCGGTCCCGGCCCGCAACTTTCGGGCAGATTCGGGATTATTTTTGCCCTTCCAGGCGTTGAGTACAGAAGCAGACAGCTCATTGCACAGCTAAAGTGGGGACCATGAACATTGAAGAGACCGCTCTTCCAGGCATTGGTGTGCGCAGGGAACTGCGCCTTGCCACTGGAAGGCGCGTTGGTGTTGTGACCCACCGTGACGGCCACACCGAGTTGATCCTGTCGCGGGTCGATGACCCGGATGCGTGTGCCGCGTCCATTCCGCTCAGCGCCGAAGAGGCCGCAGCTTTGGGAACTTTGTTGGGTTCGGCCCAGCTCATTGCCCAGCTCAGCGCGGAGCAGGAAGACGTTTCCGGCGTCAGCACGCACCAAATCATGATCCGCAAGGGCTCCGCCTATGCCGGTCGCACCCTGGGCGACACCCAGATGCGCACCCGCACCGGCGCCTCCATTGTGGCCTTGCTGCGCGACGGCGATGTGATTGGTTCGCCGCGCCCCGACGAAATCCTGCTCACCGGCGACATGGTTGTCATCGTGGGCACTGACGATGGGCTGGCGGAAGCCGCACTCATTTTGCAGTCACGATTGTAGCCATAGTGGATCCAACGACCCTCTCCCTCATCCAGCTCGGCATCGTCTTTTTCGGGCTCGGGTTTTTGGGTCGTTTGGCGGGACGAATTGGCATGTCCCCGGTGCCGCTTTATCTTTTAGGCGGCCTGGCCTTTGGCCAAGGCGGCCTTGTCAACCTTGGCGGCATCGACGACTTCGCGCACATAGCCAGCGAAATTGGCGTCATCCTGCTCCTGCTCATGCTTGGTTTGGAATATACGGCCAAGGAACTTGTCACCGGCTTGAAGCAGTCGTGGATGGCGGGCCTGCTCGACCTGGTGCTCAACATGCTCCCGGGCGTGGCCGTGGCATTGATCCTGGGCTGGGGGCCCGTGGGCGCGCTCGTCATGGCAGGCATCACCTACAGTTCCTCGTCCGGCATCATCGCCAAGGTCCTTGCCGACCTTGGCCGGCTCGGTAACCGTGAAACCCCCGTCATTTTGGCCATCCTGGTGATTGAGGACCTGGCCATGGCAGCCTATCTGCCCATCCTCACCGCCGTTTTGGCCGGGGTGTCGTTTCTGGGCGGGCTGACCGCCGTCGGAATTTCCCTGGCCGTCATCACCCTGGTGCTGCTGGGTGCGCTTCGCTACGGGCACATGGTCTCCAACGTTTTGGACAGCCCCGACAGGGAGTCGTTCCTGCTCAAACTGCTCGGCGCCGCACTGCTGGTGGCCGGGGTCGCCTCGGCACTGCAGGTCTCGGCGGCTGTCGGCGCGTTCCTGTTGGGCATCGCCATTTCGGGCGGCACGGCAGAGAACGCCACGCGTGTCCTGGAACCCCTGCGCGACCTTTTTGCCGCCATGTTCTTCGTGCTGTTCGGCCTCAACACCGATCCCCGCAGCATCCCGCCCGTGCTCGGCGTGGCTCTCCTGCTTGCCCTTGTCACAACCCTCACCAAGGTGGCAACCGGGTGGTGGGCGGCCAGGCAACAGGGCATCGGGGTGCCCGGGCGTGCCCGCGCCGGTGCCGCCTTGATTGCCCGCGGCGAATTCTCCATCGTCATCGCAGGGCTGGCGGTGGCCTCCGGGGCAGTCCCGGGCGAATTGGCAGCCCTGGCCACCACATATGTGCTCATCATGGCCGTCAGCGGCCCCGTCGCCGCGCGTTATGTGGAGCCGCTGGTGCGGCTGCTCCAAGGCAAGAAACCAGAACCCGCCATCTAGCCGGTGCGGGGCTGCTACCTTCGCGGATGTTGCCATTGCAGAAGTACGACGGCGGCACGAACGTTGGCGCTTTTTCTTACGTTCGTTCTTTGTGCTTTTTGCTGTGCGCTTTCCGGTGCCGCCGTATGATGGAAGCACCGGCGGTCCGCTTGCCTGGACAGCACTTATTCAAGGAGCACACCATGGTTTTTGGCAGACGCAATCGACGTCCATCCCTTTTGGGAACTGCTGCCCGCACCGCTGTCATTGCGGGCACGGCAACGGCTGCCAGCAATGCTGTCAATGTCAAATCCGCGAATCAGCATGCCGCGGCACAACAAGCCGCTGAGCAACAGATGCTTGCCCAGCAGGCCCAGATGCTCCCCGTTCCCGAGGCCGGCCCGGTCGCCACCGCACCCGTGGCAGCCGCTCCGGTTGCCACTGCTCCGGCTGAGGACTTGCTCAGCAAACTCGAGCGCCTTGCCGCCCTGCATGCATCGGGCGCCCTCAATGACGCCGAGTTCGCTGCAGTAAAAGCCTCCATTATTGGCTGACGCCTGCGTCCTGCTTCATCCCTTTCGATCTTCGGGCCCCGCGCTGCCGTTGCCTGGGATCAGTGCAATGCGGTGCGGACCCAGACATGTCACATGGTCACAAACACCCTCGGGCTCGGGCTACAATCAATAGCGGAACATTTGCAGCAGCTTGCTGCAGGCATTCCAATGCGGGCGTAGCTCAATGGTAGAGCGCTAGCTTCCCAAGCTCGATACGCGGGTTCGATTCCCGTCGCCCGCTCGCATGTGATGTCCCGACGTGGTTCCAACTGCGTCCATGGATATCGTTCCGCTTGAAGTGGGACAAAGGAAACGCCCCGGTCTTCCAACCGGGGCGTTTCCTTTTGGGGTGCCAAATGACCTATCTGAAAATGGCCGACTTGACGCCCATGATCACCCTGTCACCGGGCACGGACTTCCTGATGTAGTCAACCACCGCCCAGTTATCCAGTGAGATGCACCCCGCCGTGGGAACCTTGTTCTGGTGCAGGAAGATGGCAAACCCGGCGTCCTGGACAATATTCGGACGGTTGTAGTCGATGACCACTCCCTGCTCGTAGTCGTGGGCCGCCCGTGTTGCGAAATACCACATGTTCTCGTCGTACCCCACCCAGGAATCGGACTCAAAGTACTTGTTGTAGGTGGACGTGTACGGGTTGCCTCCCCATCGCGACCGCGGGTTCAAGGTGCGATATGGAAGCGCAGTGCCGGGATTGCTCAGGCCAAATGCCTCGGATACCGTAAACGAGCCCGCAGGCGAGAACAAGTTGCGGGTGGGACCGGAGGCCTCCCCCGGACCCTTGAATCCTGCAGCCCCCACGTACCCGTCAGTGCGCCATTCCGTTACGTATGTTCCTGCGACGTTCTTACAATAAGTATTGGTGGCGTATGACTGCCGATACGTCTGGGTAAACGTCAGCAGCACATGCTTGGATCCACCGGCCCCGTACCGGGACTTGCCGTTGTTAAGATTCTGGCATTCTGACATGTGGTAATAACCCTGAGCGCCCCAACCCCAGCCAACATAGCCGCCCACAAAGGTCTGGGCACACTGTCCGCCGGAGCACTTCTCATCCGATATGGGGTACCCAAGGAAACTGCGCGGACCGCCCTTTGCCGTGTAGCTGACACTGATGCCGCCCGACGTCTTATAAGCACGGGGGTGGCCGTAGCTGGCCCAGAGACGGCCACCCTGGAATACCTGGTAGCAGCCGCCGTTGGGTTGGCCGCAGACCTGCTGCGCCATGGGGTAGCCCAGACTTCCGCTGATGCCTCCGCGGCGAGCATAGCCATCAGAGAGTTTCCCCTTGTGGATCGAGCTGGTGCCAGACGCCGGGGACCAGTACGCGGTCCCCCCTTTATAGTTCTGGTAACAACCTGATCCCCGCTGCCCGCAAATTTCTTCACTGGTTGGGTACACCAGAAATCCATTGGCGGTGCCTGTCCGGCCGTAGTGGGTTCGAATGGCACCTGCCAGAACTCCATGTGCCCCAGTGGAAGGACTCCACAAAATCAGACCGTTTTGAAAGTTTTGGTAGCAACCATTTTGAACAAGCCCACACGTTTCCGCGCCGGTGGGATATCCGTAGCGGCCGCCCAAGGCGCCATTGGCCTTGTAACGGCTGAGAATTCCACCGTGCGAGACGTGCGAACCGGACCTGGCGGACCAAAAGATGGTGCCCTTCCTGAATACTTGGTAGCAACCACCGTCCCGCGTCCCACAAACCTCTGCACCGACTGGTGCACCCATGGCCTTGATGCCACCCTTGGAAACCCACTTGCTGCCGACCGCGCCATTGAGCTTCACCGAGAATTTTGTGGTGAAGATCCATTTGCTGTTTGAGAATTTCTGGTACGTTCCGTCTGCCGAGGAGATGTTCTCTGAAATCGCATACCCGAATCCGGCGGAGGCAGTTTTTCCCCCGGCATACCAGAGCTGCCCAATGGCGCTGGACTTGACGATGTGGTGAACCCCGTATTTGGACGAGTTAAAAATGAATCCGCCGGTGAACTCCTGATAGGAGTAGACAGAATTGGAGACCTGCTTGGCCCGTGGTGCACCAAGCGCCCCCTTGGCACCGCCCAGCGAGTTCCACCGAGTCTTAAAAACACCGGTGACTGCAATTGCTGCGGACGCTTCCGCGCTTTTGGTTTCCGGAGCCACGAGAGGCTTCGGGTCCGCCGGCTTGGAAGAAGCAGGTGCGGCGGGAACAGTGGGTTCGGCAGTGACAAAAGGTGCCTTTGTCACCGGAACGGCTGACGGAACCGGAGCTGCCGGTTCAGATGCCACGGGTGTCGGGACAGGTTCAGCGGGCTCCGCAGAACCTCCCGGGGCAGCTGTCACCGGGGCAGCAGTTTCCGGCACAGTTGTTTCCGGGGCAGTGGACGGCTGGGACACATTTGGTGCCGGCGAAGAAGTGGCCGGGGCTGCTGGCTGGGAAGTGGCTGGCATCGTTGTTGAAGAGGGCGGTGAAGAAGGTGGCGAAGAAACCGCATCTGCCGGTTCAACGACGGGAGTCGTTTCAGCGGCACCGGAAGGCGGAGCAGTAAAGAACACCCCGAGCAACGTCACCATGAGTGCGCTGGCAAAGATTTGTTTCTTCATGAACTCAACCCCCGACCGAAGTGACTGGTTCGCAAACTGCGCCAGCATCGTTTGCCACTGCAAAGTCCGGGGCGGCAACGTGTTGAACACTGTCCGCCTGGACTTCCTGGGTAAGCAGCGCATGGCCCTTGACGGCGGTTCCAACGGTGACCGCTATGGCCACCGTGTAGGTTTTCGGGCTGGTGCTGGGATTCTTGAGGGCTCCTTCAAAGGACCAGGAGCCATCACTGTCCTTTGTACATTTGACGTCCACCAAGTCCTCGTTTGCAGCAGCGTTGCTGGGCGTGGCCGATGGTGGCGGAGCCTCGGTTGGCGTGTCAGCGGTTGGTGTGTCAGCGCGCAACGTGCCGGATTCCACTGAGGTTGACGTCGGCGGGCTCTCCCCCGCCGTTTCCACCGGGCCGTCGCCTGCCGATGTGCACCCCGACAAGGCCAGCACAGCCGCCGCCGGCACAATTATCCAGTTCGCTTTCACGTGCGCCCCCAACAGTCAAATTGCATGGGCAATATTGATGAAGTGAGCGACATGCTATCAGCTTCAAGAGCCCCAAAACGGGCCGGGCGTGAACCATTTTTTGCGGACCTGAAAGGAATTACGGGCTCAAATCAGGGGTCAGCTGCCTGCCGCAATCGTACCGGGGGCAACGTCATTGAGTGTAGGGTCAGGCTACGGGGCCACTGTGGCCCCATCGTTAGGGAGCTGACATGGGCGACAAATCACCACGACAAACTGCGTCGAAGAAGTCAAGCAAGTCAATCAAGGAAAAGCGCGCCGACAAGCGGGCCGGTGACACCGCAGCATCGGTTGCGGACAAACCCGTGCCCGCAAAGAAGAAATGAGCGCCGCCACAACCGGGCTGCGCCTCGGGGTCCTGGGACAATCGCGCAAGCCCGACGAACGGCGCGCACCCATCCACCCGGAGCATTTTGCCCGCATCGAACCCGAAATCCTTGCCCGCATGGTCGTTGAAGAAGGCTACGGGAGCCGTTTTGGCATGTCCGACGACGTCCTGGCCACCCTGGTGGGCGCGGTCGCCCCCCGCGCACAGGTAATTGAGCAGTCCGACGTCGTGCTTTTGCCGAAGCCGCAGGCCGCTGACTTGGCCGAGCTGAAAGACGGCCAAGTCCTCTGGGGCTGGCCGCACTGTGTCCAGGACCGCGCCATCACCCAGCTGGCCATCGACAAGAAGCTGACGTTGATCGCCTTTGAGGTCATGAACCACTGGGCCTCCGACGGCGGTTTTGGGCTGCACGTATTCCACAAGAACAACGAGCTCGCCGGCTACTGCTCGGTCATGCACTCGCTGGCACTCATCGGTTCAACCGGTGACTATGGACGCCGGATGAGCGCCGTCGTCATTGGTTTTGGTGCAACCGCCCGCGGCGCTGTGACGGCCTTGAAGGCACTGGGCATCTACGACATACAGGTACTGACAAGCCGCAACGTGGCAGCCGTGGCCGCACCAATCCATTCGGTCGAGATGGTGCAGTTCGATTTTGAACCGGACGCGCCGTACGCCGGATTCGTCATGGGGGAAGACGGTGACGTGCCGTTGAGCGAGTTCCTGGCCGGAGCCGACATCGTCGTCAACTGCACCCTGCAGGATCCCAACGCGCCCATGACGTACCTGACGGAATCGGATCTGGACGCGTTCCGGCCCGGCAGCCTGATTGTTGACGTTTCCTGCGACGAGGGCATGGGGTTCAGCTGGGCCCGCAACACAACCTTCGTCGATCCCATGTTCACCGTCGGGGAGCACATCAACTACTACGCGGTGGATCACAGCCCCAGCTACTTGTGGAATTCCTCCACCTGGGAGATCAGCGAGGCCTTGATGCCGTTCATCGAGCCGGTGCTGGCGGGCCCAAGCGTCTGGTCCGAATATGACACCATCCGGCGCGCTGTTGAAATATCCGACGGCGTCATCGTCAACCCGGCCATCCTGGAGTTCCAGCAGCGTCAGGAAAGCTACCCGCACCTGCCGCTGGATGATGCGTAAGCACCGGGCCGCCTGAGCTGCCAGGCAGGCCCCGCCACTCGTGGCGGGGCCTGTCGGGTTTGCCTCAGCCTTGCCGCCTGCAGAGGGCCCGCGCGTAGCATGGGCGCATGGTTGATTCACTCACCAAGGCGCAACGCCACCGTGTCATGTCACGCATTCGCAGCAAGGACACAAAACCGGAAATGCTTGTCCGGCGGCTGTTGTTCGCCGAGGGCTACAGGTACCGGCTGCACGCATCGGACCTGCCCGGCACGCCCGACCTCGTTTTTCGCGGCCGGCGCCAGGCCATTTTTGTCAACGGCTGCTTCTGGCATTCACACAACTGCCCCAACGGCACACACAAACCGGCCACGAATGCCGACTTTTGGGAAGCCAAGCGAACAAGGACTGTTGAACGGGACAGCCAGGCACTGGCCGGTTTGGCAGGCCGTGGCTGGACCACGTTCACGGTCTGGGAGTGTGAACTGCGGGACCTCGCTGCCGTGGCGGCGGCACTTCACAATTTTCTGGGCCCGCCCGGCAGCGGCCGGCAGCAGCTCAGCCGGTCTTCGACACGATGAACACGGGCCTGCTGAGGCTGCGCAGATTCAAGCGCAGTGCCAGCTGGCCGCGCCTGGCCAAGGCCAGACCAAACACCATGGCAGCCAGCACCGGCATCCCGCCGGCAACCACCATGGCCCACTGCACGCCCCAGTTTTCGGCCAACCAGCCCATGAGTGGCCCGCCCAGTGCCTGGCCGCCGATGAGGACCATGATGTACAAACTCATGACGCGTCCGCGGATCAACACGTTTGTCGACATTTGCACCAGCTGGTTGGCGCTCGTGAGAAACAACAGCGAGGCGAATCCGGCAACCACCATGACGGCACCAAAGGTGAGCATGTTGGGTGCCCGTGAGGCAATGAGCAGCACAACCCCATAGGAGCCGGCGGCCGCCATGGCCCCGCGCAGCCGCAAGGTGGCAATGCGGGTGGAGGCAATCGCACCACACAGGGCGCCGAGCGCAACGAGAGTGTTCAGCAGGCCGTAGCCTCCGGCACCGACGTCGAACACGTTGTTGGCATAGGCGGCCATTAATACGGCCAGGCTCAGGCCAAACACGGCGAAAACGGCAGCCATGGCCGCGGGCCAGTAAATGGTTGGCTTGCCCAAGGCGTACCGGACCCCCTCCATGAGCTGGCCCTTGCCACGTTTGACCGGCGGCATCCGCACCAGCTCACTGCTGCGGATCAACAGCAGCGAAAGCACGGTGACAGTGCAGGCCAGGGCGTTGGTGGCGAAAGCCCAGCCGCCGCCAACGGCCATGATCAGCACACCGCTGACAGCCGGGCCGATCATGCCGCCCATTTGGAAAATGGAGGAGTTCAGGCTGATGGCGTTGCGCAGCTGTGCCGGGCCCACAAGTTCGTTGACAAACACCTGGCGTGCGGGCTGGTCGGCCACCACAACCAAGCCAAGGACGAAGGCGATGACGTAAATGTGCCACACCTGCAGATGCCCCGTCAGCGCCAGCACGGCCATGACGGCCGCCAGCGCACCGGCGGCGCCCTGGCTGATCATCAGGATCAGGCGCTTGGAATACCTGTCGGCAAGAATTCCGCCAAGCGGCATGAGGACAAGGGAGGGGATGAACTGCATAAACACTGTAATTCCGACGGCGGTCACGGAACCTGAGAGCTCAAGCACCATCCAGTCCTGCGCAACCCGCTGCATCCACACCGCAATGACGGCAAGGAGGTTGGCCGAGGCGAAAATGCGGTAGTTGCGGATCTTCAGTGAGGAAAAGGTCTGACTCCACGGCGGGCGTGTTGTCACTAGATTGATGGGGGCGGTCAGGGCAGCATTCATCGGTGCTGGTGGGGGCGTCAACGCTTTGGTCCTGGGACTCGAAGGGCGGATGTGTTTACCTTTTCAAGCCTAGGCTGCACCGATATATGACGAAAGGGTATGGTGCTTATAAGTACTATTGAGGTTTGCAATGACGCGAAGGGGCTCAGCCATGTCGGATGCACCCATTTTTGACCCCATTCAGCTCAAGAGCTTCGTGGCACTTGCTGAAACCCGCAATTTCACCCGGGCCGCCGAGCGCCTCGGCATCAGCCAGCCCACAGTCAGCCAGCATGTGCGCAAGCTGGAGCAGGCAGCCGGCCGGGTCCTCGTCACCCGCGACACCCGCGACGTGCGCCTGACTGACAATGGTGATGCGATGGCAGGTTTCGCCCGGACCATCCTGGCCGCCAATGACGTGGCCACCCGATATTTTTCCGGCGCCGCCATGCGGGGCCGGCTGCGTTTTGGCACGGCCGATGACCTTGCGATCACGGGGCTGCCCCGGATCTTGCGTGAATTCCGTCAGCTGTACCCACAGATCAACCTGGAGCTGACAGTCAGCCAAAGCGACCAGCTGCACCGCCGGTTGAAGGCGGGGGCGCTGGACCTGGTGTTCGTGAAGTGGGTGTCGGGCACGCAGGAAGGTGAGGTCGTCAAGCAGGACACCTTTGCGTGGGTGGGACTGGAGGAGACGGTGCTTGATCCAGAGGCGCCGGTTCCGGTGATTGTTTACCCGGCACCGAGCCTGAGCCGCCAGCTTGCCCTGGATGCCTTGGAGGATGCAGGCCGGACGTGGCGCGTCACCTGCACGACGAAACAAATCAGCGGGGTTTTGGCAGCGTTGCGGGCGGGCATTGGGATTGCCGTCATGCCGACGTCGCTGGTGCCGGAAGACCTGAAGATCATCACGAAACGCTTTGACCTCCCGTCAGTGGGGGACGTGGACTTCACGTTGATCCGCAACCCGCTGGCGAGCACCGAGGTTGTCGACGCCCTCACCCGGGCGATCATGGGCCGCAAGCTCACTCCCCTGAGCAGACGGTAGCTCCAGGCGGTACTGCACGCGGCAGTTCCAGCCGTAAGGCAGCTCACAGTTTACGACTGCCTGCGCGCGGTAGACTTGACCCGTTATGATCCGAACAATATTTAAATCCAAGATTCACCGCGCAACAGTCACCCACGCCGATCTGCACTACGTTGGCTCGGTGACAGTGGACGCGGATCTGCTGGACGCCGCCGACATTTTGCCCGGCGAGCTTGTCTCGATTGTGGACATCACCAACGGCGCCCGCCTTGAAACCTACACGATTGCTGGCGAGCGCGGCTCGGGCGTCATCGGCATCAATGGCGCGGCCGCACATCTGGTCGGGGTCGGCGACCTCGTTATTTTAATGACCTACGCCCAGATGACCACGGCCGAGGCGCTCGACTTTGTACCCTCCGTGGTTCATGTGGACGCACAGAACAAGATCGTGCACCTGGGCACCGACCCGGCCGAGGCCGTCACCGAGGGCTTGTTGCGCCCGGCCATGGCCCAAAGCCGCTAGGACCCTCCCCCAGTCAGTCAGACTCGGGGCACCGATGGGGTTTCGTTCTCGCAGCGTGGCCCTCTCGTACCGTGGCTCTCGTACCATGGACGAATGACAGATGCCCTCCTGCTGACAACAACTCCGGCCCCTTGGCTGCCAGAGGGCAGCTCGGCGGAAACCTGGGTGGGGCATGACTGCCAGGTGGACGAGCCTGTCATTGTGACCAGGCTGCTCATCGTTCGACGGAAGTCTGCCGCCGCATGGGAGTTCTTCTGCGTGCCCTCGCCGAAAGGGGCAAATCTGCCCACTCGATACGTGTGGGCGGATCATGCCGGGGAATCCTCACAAGACGGCAAGTCGCAGCTCATGCGGGAAATATTTGGACACGCCGATCTGGCGACCCGTTGCATGGGATTCGTCCGAAATGTAGTCCCCCGCCCGGATGCGAACTATGAATATCCTTCACCACGGGCCCACATTCCCGTCCACTTGATCCTGGGCAACGCCGAACCTGCGGTTCCCGGCGAGTGGTTCGATCTCAACCGCGCACAGGCCGAACTGTCACAGCAGCACTGGTGGCGGATCGTTGAACACTTCCTCGCCACAGCCGCCTAAACGAGTTTTCCGCAGCTGCCGGCATTTGCACGTCATGGGCGTGGACGCCATTGCCGGAAAACTAAGTTTTCTGTTTAAGCTGATGGAGTGCCAACATTGACTAATTCCACCCCAAGACCCCCATGCTAGCTGTCGTCGAGGGCTTTTCCGTCGTCTGGATCGTGATCCTGGTCGGCTGGTTTGTCGGCCGGAAAAAAGTGCTCGGTGACAATGCACCGTTGGTGCTGAGCCGCCTGTCATTCTTTGTGGCCAGCCCGGCACTGCTCGTGGAAACCCTCGCCAGGGCGGACTTGCAAACAGTATTTTCCGCACCTCTTTTGGTGGCCGCCGTGAGCGCCGTGTTCACCGGCGGCGTGTTCCTGCTGATCATCAAATTCTGGCTGAAGCGGACGTTGGCCGAATCGCTGCTGTCCGCCATGTCCTCGTCAACGGCCAATGCGGCAAACCTCGGCATCCCAATTGCCGCCTACGTCCTGGGCGACGCGGCCTTGATTGCTCCCGTGCTGGTCTTTCAGCTGGCCTTTTACACACCCTGCTATCTGTTGCTGCTGGACAGCCTCACCAGCGGCCGCCGGGCAACTCCGGGGCGGGTTTTGCTGCAAATCGCCAGCAACCCCATGATCCTTGGAACGGCAGTGGGCCTGGTCTTGGCGGCAACGGGCTGGGAGCTGCCCAACCTCGTGGCCGAGCCGCTGCACCTCATTGCCGGCGCAGCCATTCCCGCCATCTTGATCGCGTTCGGCATGTCTTTGGGAACCACCAAGCCCTTGTCGGCAGCCGACGGGCGGCGCAGCGACATTCTGCTGGCCACCGGATTCAAGCTGGTCCTGCACCCGATCGTTGCGTTCCTGTTGGGGCACTTTGTCCTCGGCATGGGCGGGGCTGGACTGTTCGCCGTCGTGGTTGCTGCCGCCCTGCCCACGGCCCAAAACGTCTATGTGACGGCGCAGCGCTACCAAGTGGGCGTCACCGTCGCCAAGGACACGGTACTGGCCACCACCATCCTGGCCATCCCGGCAATGTTCGTCGTGGCGTTGCTGTTGGGCTGATAACCGGGCGGCCCGAACCCGGTTGACCGCCGCCTGCGACTGGATTGCCGACTGCGGCGGCGCAGTTGCCGCGCTCAGAATGTGAGGCGCGGTACGCTGTCGTTATGGCTACCAAGACCCCAGCAGAGTTGATCACCGCCCTTCAGGCCGGCTACACGTTCAGCGGTTCCTCCATCGCCCTCGGCGCCGCAATAGTGGACGGCGAGGTCCGCCCCGAGGCGCAGGTCGCCCTCCCGCTCGCCATGATGAACCGGCACGGACTGGTGGCGGGAGCCACCGGAACAGGCAAGACCGTCACGTTGCACATGATTGCGGAACAGCTTTCCACCGCCGGTGTTCCCGTCTTCATGGCCGACATCAAGGGCGACCTCACCGGTTTGGCGACCGCGGCCGAGGGCAACGACAAGCTCACGGCCCGCACCCAGGCGCTGGGGCAGCAATGGGAATCGAAGGCTTTCCCCGTGGAATTTTTGGCTCTGGGCGGCAACGGCAACGGCGTTCCGGTGCGCGCCACCATCACCTCCTTTGGCCCCATCCTGCTGGCCCGCGTCCTGGACCTGAACGAAACCCAGGAATCCAGTCTGCAACTGGTCTTCCACTATGCGGACACCAAGGGTCTTGAACTGTATGACCTGAAGGATCTGCGCGCGGTCATCCAGTTCCTGTCCTCGGATGAGGGCAAGGACGACCTCAAGGAACTCGGCGGACTCTCCAAGGCCACGGCCGGCGTCATCCTGCGCAACCTGATCACCCTGGACGCGCAGGGGATGGGCGAATTTTTTGGCATGCCCGAGTTCGACACCGCCGAGCTGCTCCGCATGGCCCCCGACGGCCGCGGCGTCATCACCTGCCTGGAGCTGCCCAGCATCCAGGACAAACCGCTGTTGTTCTCCACCTTCCTCATGTGGCTTCTGGCGGACCTGTTCCGCGAACTGCCCGAAGTGGGCGACGTCGACAAGCCCAAGCTCGTTTTCTTCTTCGACGAGGCCCATCTTCTGTTCAACGGCGCCAGCAAGGCTTTCCTGAACGCCATCACCCAGACGGTGCGGCTGATCCGCTCCAAGGGCGTCGGCATCTTTTTTGTCACCCAGACCCCCAAGGACGTCCCGGGCGACGTCCTGGCCCAACTGGCAAACCGCGTCCAGCACGCCCTGCGCGCGTTCACCCCGGATGACGCCAAGGCGCTCAAGGCCACCGTTTCCACGTTCCCCACCAGTGGCTATGACCTCGAGGAAGTCCTCACGAGTGCCGGCATCGGCGAGGCGGTCGTCACCGTCATGAATGAAAACGGGGCGCCCACCCCCGTGGCCCTGACCCGTCTGCGCGCCCCCGGATCCGTCATGGGGCCCAGCACGGACGACAGCGTCAAGGCCGTCATCGCCGCCTCCGCGCTGCTGCCCACCTATGGGACAGCCGTCGACCCCGTTTCCGCCTACGAGAAATTGCAGGCGCCTGCCGCCACCACGGCGGCGCCCAGTACGGGCCCGGCGTCCGGATCGCCACTGCCGCCACCTCCTCCGGTCGCCATTCCTTCTTCCAAGAACGACGGCGGCGGCATGGCTTCCGACGTCATGGGTGCCTTGGGCGGGGCGCTGGGTGGCGGACTGAAAAGCATGGTCCGCTCCATGGGCAGCTCCCTTGGCCGGAACCTGATGCGCGACATGTTTGGGACGGCGCCTCGAAAACGCCGGCGCTAGTCCCCACGCCCTCCCCGCTCGAAGCCGCTGGCGCGTCTTCATGCGGGGCCCCTCGGGCGCGTGGGCCCAGGCTTATGGTGGGCCCAGGAATGTGGGCGGGGCCCTCGGAGTCGTGGGCCCAAACTTATGGTGGCCCCAGGCTCATGGGCACGACTCTCAACGGGAAGCGGTGACGCAATGAACACCGGTAATGCACCCTTGATTCAAGCCCCTGCACCCGAACCCGGTACAGTTGACGGCGTGAAGAACGGGACCCAGCTCATCAAAATAGCAGCCACCTGGCTGCTCATATTAATGCTTGCAGTGGCCGCTTCAATCGTCACCATTGCGGTTGTCAACACCAAGGATTTTGGTCCCGAGAAGGCTGTGGCCAACTATCTGGCCGCGCTCAAGGACGGAGACGGCGCCAAGGCTTTGGGCCTGCTGCAGGCCAAGGTGCCCGCAGCCAACGCGGCGGCTCTCGACGGGAAGGCCCTTGCCAAGTCCCAGGAAGACCTCAAGGACGTCAGCATCGGTGAGGCCGTGGCCGGTCCCGACGACCAGAAAATTGTCACCGTCAGTTACACCATCGATAAAAAGCCGCTGACCACCGTTTTCAAGCTGACCCCGGGCCCCAAGCATTGGCTGTTTTTTGACAGTTGGGTCATGGTGCCCAGCACCCTGCCCACGATCAACGTCTCGGTCGTCAACGCCAACCAGGCCATCATCAACGGTGCCGACGCCAACATGCCCGACGGCAAGAACAGCTTCGCCGTGTTCTACCCCGGCAGCTATCAGCTGGAATATCGTTCACCGCTGTTTGCCGCCCCCGCAGTGACACGCAATGTTGCCGGACCGGGTGAGGCGGTTCCCGCCGTCGGCCTCGCCACCGGCCCCACCAGCAAACTTTTGTCCCAGGTCGACGCCGCGGTTCACAAGTACCTTGACGCCTGCGCCAAGCAGGCGGTGCTGATGCCCACCGGCTGCCCCATGAGCGCCAGCACGAACAACCGGGTGGTCTCACCCGTGTCGTGGTCAATCGCGGAATACCCGGCCATCACCATCACGCCCTTTGGCGGGCAGTGGATCATGGCACCGTTGAACGTCAAGGCCAAGGTGCAGTACCAGGAGCAGGACCTCTTCACCGGGCTGGTGTCCGAGTTCAAGGAAGCAGAGGACTTTGGATTTACGGCGAAGCTGACAATTGACGGAACCAGCGTTTCAGTCACCCCGGTAGTCAGCTACTAGCCGGAGGTACATCGATGGCCCGCCGGATGCTTCCGGCGGGCCATCATTGCATCCGTCTAGACCCCGCGCAGGTCCAATGCCAGCTCTGCAGCACCATCGGCGCTCATCAGCACAGGGATGCCCCAGTCCTGCTGGTACAGGTGGCAAGCAGCATGGTCGGGGATCTCCCCGCTGGCATCTTCCGGCCCGTCGCACGCGGCGGCACGGGCAGTCAGGTGCAGCACGCCTTCAGGCACGTCGGCTGACAGCACCAGGGTGCGCTGGAGGCCAATGGAGGTTCCCCCGCCGCTGATCAAAAGCTCCGGCGGCGTGGCTGAAACCTTCAACTGTGTGGGGTCACCCCAGCGGTCATCGAGCTTCTGACCCGTCGGGGCGGAAAAGTTGACGGTTAGAGCCAGCTCGCCAGGCGCAATCGGAGTTTTGGGACGCTGTGTCTGGGTTGCGCCTTCATCCACCTGCAGGGCGTTCTTGGGCAGCGGCAGCCGGATGAGCTGGTGCTTGTTCGCCTCAACCACAATCAGCAGCGGCACCTCGCCCGATTCGTCAAGCAAAACGTCGCTGGGCTCGGCCAGGCCGCGGGCCAATGTGCTGACGGTCTTGCTCGCGGGGTCGTAGCGGCGGACGGCACCGTTGTAGGTGTCGGCCAGGGCCACCGAGCCGTCGGGCAGAACGGCAACGCCCAATGGGTGTTGCAGGCGCGCCTGGGCCGCCTCGCCGTCCCGGAAGCCAAAGTCGAACAGGCCCTCGCCGATGGCCGTCTCAACCAGCACGCCGCCGTCGTCGTCGAACCTCAGCACGCGCAGGGCGGACGTCTCGGAATCGGCGACCCAAATGTTTCCCTTGGCATCCTCGGTCAGGCCCGAGGGCTGGGCAAACCAGGCCTGCTCCCCCGGCCCGTCAAGCAGGCCCTCCAGGCCGTTGCCGGCCACAATCGTGACGGTGCCGCTGGCCGGGTCAAAGCCAAAGATCTGGTGCGTTCCGGCCATGGCGATGACAACTGTTTTCAGCGTTGACGAGTAGGCGACATCCCACGGTGAGGACAGCGCCACCTCAAGCGGCGCTGTGCCGAGGTCGTTCTCGGAGGCGGCTGCGCCGTCGTCAGTCACCCGGGCCGGGCCCGCATCCAGCAGGCGCTGGACCCCGTTGCCGGCCAGTGTGCGCACCTCACCGGTGGCCAGCGTGATGCCGCGCAGGCGGTGGTTCACCGAGTCAGCCACGACGACGTCGTACCCGGCAGCCGCTGCCAGCTCCGCCGGGAGCAGGGCCAGTCCCTGGGGCTCGTTGAACTCCGCGTCGCCGGCCGGGCCGTCAAGGAATCCCTTGGTGCCAGAGCCGATGGTGCGGACCACGGTTGTCAGGTCCGGGCCGGTCTCGACAAGGCGGTGGTGGCCGGTGTCGGAAACGAGGAAGTTGCCGTCCGCCAGCGGCAGGACCTTGCCGGGGAAGCGCAGATCGCGGGAAACCGGCTCGGGGGCCACGTACGGGCCGTCGCCGCTGTGCAGCGTGCCCTTGGCCTCGTGCTCGGCAATGAGTTCCGGGATGAACGAGGCCAGGCCGGCCGCGTGCCCCTCACCCGAAAGGTGGGCGACGATGTAACCCTCCGGGTCAACGACAACCAGGGTAGGCCAGGCCCGGGCGGAGTACGCCTGCCAGGTCACGAGCTCGGGATCGTCGAGCACCGGGTGCTGGATGTCGTAGCGTTCCACGGCAGAGGCCAGCGCCACCGGATCTGCCTCGTGTTCAAACTTCGGTGAATGCACGCCCACGGTGACAAGGACATCCTTGTACTGCGCTTCCAGGGGCCGCAGTTCGTCGAGGACGTGCAGGCAGTTGATGCAGCAGAAGGTCCAGAAGTCCAGGATGACGATCTTGCCGCGCAGCTTATCCAGGTTCAGCTCGGCGCCGCCGGTGTTCAACCAGCCGCGGCCTTCAAGCTCCGAGGCCCGCACCCGCACAGGGGTGGCAATGGCCGGGGCCGCTGCGGGGGTGGCTGCTGTGTCGGCTGCTGGGCTGGTCTTCGTTGAGGAATCCACTAGTTCGTTTCTCCTTGCGTGCCGGCCGGGTTCCCCGGCTCACTGGTCATGGATGTTTCGTTGCCTGCGGTGCCGGCCGTGTCGGTGCCGGGAACAGCCGGGGCGTAAGTGCCGCCGTCGTCCTTGTCGGTGGACTTGCCGGTGGGCCTGCCATGAGGTTTGTGCTGGTTCAGGTGCGGCAGGGCGGGGCCGCGGCTGGACGAGGCCATGGTGGCGTCGCGAGCTGCAAGTTGGGCGAACATGTCATTGTAAGCGCCCAGCTCGGCGTCCTTATTCCTGTCGGCGGCGCGGTCCTTGCGCTTTGTTTCCCGTGCGTCGGACTTGGACCACATGTAGGCGACGCCCAGCGCGATCAGCAGGGTGGGGAATTCCCCCACTCCCCAGGCGATGCCGCCGGCTGTTTGCTGGTCAATCAACGCCGAGTCACCCCATGGCCGGCCCATGTTGCCAAAGTATTCGCCGGAGAGCAGCGCCGTGGCCATCATCAAGGAGACGCCAAAGAATGCGTGGAAGGCCATCGTGGCAAGCAGGAGCACGAGCCGCAGCGGGTAGGGGGCGCGGTAGGGCAGTGGGTCGGCGCCGATCATGCTCTGCACGAAGATGTAGCCGGTGAGCGAGAAGTGCACGATCATCAGTTCGTGGCCGACGTGGTAGGTCATGGCCAGGTTGAACGCGGGCGAGTAGTAGAACAAGATCAAGCTGCCGGAGAAGTTCGCGGCGGCAAACAACGGGTGCGTGATGAGCTTGGAGAACTTCGAGTGCACCAGCACCAGGATCCATTCGCGGATGCCGCGTGAGCCGTCCCTTCGCGGTGCCAGCGCCTGCAGTGCCAGGGAAATGGGCGAGCCCAGGGCGAGGAACAACGGGGCCACGACCATCAACGCCATGTGTTCAACCATGTGCGCGCTGAACAGCACGGCACCGTAAACGGCGGGGCCGCCGGAGGTGATGTAGACCAGGGACAGCAGGCCGCCGAACCATGAGACGCTGCGCAGCACCGACCACTTGTCGCCACGTTTGTGCAGCTTCACCATGCCGACGACGTAGGCGGTGCCGGCCAACACGGCGAAGGCCACCCACAACCAGTCCATGCGCCACTCCGAGAACCAGCGGGAAAATTCAAGTTCCGGCGGTAACGGGTAGCCGGTGAGGATCTGGGCGGGGGTGAGTGCCTCCTGCGAGAGTTCGCGGGACTGCGGCGGCGCCGAGCGGCCAAGGCCCACGGCAATGCCGCTGACAACGCCCATGATCAACAGCTCGACAAAAATCAGCTGCCACAACAGGCGGCGGGTGTTGGCGGTGCCTTCCTTCTTCGCCCCGCCCTCCAGACGGGGGATGATCCACTCCCGGTGCATCCAGCCAATGACGCCCAGCACAACGGTGGCGGCAAACTTGGCCAGGATCAGCTGCCCGTAGGAAGAGTAAAAGAGGTCGTGCCAATTCGTGATGCGGATGGCGGCGTTGATGACGCCCGATCCTGCCACCCCGGCAAAGGCAAAGATGGCCAGGGCGGAGAAGCGCTTCAGTGTCTGGGCGGTGATCTTGCCGAGAACACCGGAAACGACGACGAGGACGACGATGCCGCCCACCCACAGCGAGGCGCCCACAACGTGCAGGAACAAGGAGTTCACCGCGCCCTTGTGGTCGGCGCTGGAGGCCGAGTGGCCGATCAAGGCCTGCGGGATGAACGAGATCATGGCCAGCACCAGCGACACGGCCAGGGCACTGATGTTGCGCAGGCCGATCACCATCGTGGTGACAACTGCGGCAATGATGGTGATCATCAGCCACGCCTGGCCGACGGGCAGCTCGGTCATGAAGAAGACCAGCATGTTGGTGTAGTCGCTGGTGCCTGCCAGCGCCAGGCCGGAAATGCTGGAGTACGTCAGGACCAGCACCGCGATGGCCGACACGGTCCAGACCCCGCCGGCAACCATGGCCAATGTCATGGCACGGGTGAAGGCAGGGTGTTCCGGCACGGGCGTGCGCCTGGCGGAATCTTCCTTTTGCCTGCCGGTGTGCGGGCGGTGTGCCTTGAGGTCCTTGGGCAGGATCACGACGGCGAACACGAGGGACCCGATCACCGTTGACAGGGCCAAATTGTGAATGGTGGTGGCCAGCGGCAGCCCCCAGCGGGTAAACGCACCGGGATCGGCAAGCTCAGCCACAGCGGTGGCGCCCGTCCACAGCAGGGATGCCACGACTGCGACCATGGCGGCTGCCAGTCCCAGCCACCACCAGCGGCTGCGAATGCCGTCGGCAAAGTTGCCCCCATGTGAGGTGGGTGCAGGGCGGACTGTGGTGGCGGGGGCAGATTCTACGGGTGGCACCCCTCCATTGTCCTGCACCCGGGGAACATCGGGCGAATCAGGCAGCTCTCAGGAAAGGGACGGTCGGTGCGGGGCGGGCATCACCGCAGCCTTTAAACTCAATTGCAACTTAAAAATCGGAGGCGGCCAGCTGATGCTGGCCACCTCCATTTTGGTTCTGTAAAGAAATTACTTCTTGACAGCAGCCTTCAGCTTGGAACCAGCGGAGAGCTTCACGCTGTGGCCTGCTGCGATCTGGATGGTCTCGCCCGTCTGCGGGTTGCGGCCGGTGCGAGCTGCACGGTCGGTGCGCTCGATGGAGAGCCAGCCCGGGATGGTGATCTTTTCGCCGGCTGCAACGGAGCTCTCGAATACCGAGAAGAGTGCATCCAGTACGCCGTTTACTGCTGTCTGGCTGGTCTCAGCCTTTGCTGCAACTTCAGCAACCAGTTCGCTACGATTCTTAGCCATGTTTGTCCTCCTGGACGTCAGTAAATCCAATTCCACGCGGTTGCGTGTCAACCACTGCTAGCGAACTTACCAGTTATTCCGCGGGATTCCGGTAAATTTCGGTATTTCTCGGCGTTTTCTGGGTCATTTTCCCCGGATTTCAGGCATATTTCGCTCTCAGCCAACTCATCGCGGGCCATTTTGGGGCGTCCCGGGGCGTGTTTCCCGGCTTGCCGGCCTTGGGCGTTGGGAGCTCTTGGCGCCGCGGGCGAGCCCAGCGCGCGGTGAGATTTCCACTGTCGGGGCTGCCGCCGTCGAACTTTAAATCGCGGCGACGTGGCAAGCTGGCGAGGACGTGCGAAATTTACCCGACGATCGCCAGCTTGCCACGCCGTCAGCGCCCGCGGGCAGCAAAAGGGCAGCAAAAAGGGCAGCAACCCGAAGGTCACCGCCCCTTTACAACCGGAAATCAGTGATTACCAGCTGGACTTCTTGATGCCGGGCAGTTCGCCAGCGTGCGCCATCTTGCGGAAGCGTACACGGGAGATGCCGAACTTCTGGAGCGTTCCACGCGGACGGCCATCGATGGCGTCGCGGTTGCGAACGCGTACCGGTGAGGCGTTGCGGGGGAGCTTCTGCAGGCCCAGGCGGGCCGCTTCGCGCTCTTCGTCGGTGGAGGCCGGGTTAACGAGGGCCTTCTTCAGGGCGAGACGCTTCTCGGCGTAACGCTCTACGATGACCTTGCGCTGCTCGTTCTTCGCGATCATGGACTTCTTAGCCATAGTCTTAGCGCTCCTCTCGGAATTCGACGTGCTGACGGATCTTCGGATCGTACTTTTTCAGAACCAAACGGTCCGGAGTGTTGCGACGGTTCTTGCGGGTCACATACGTGAACCCGGTTCCCGCCGTGCTCTTCAGCTTGATGATTGGACGTACGTCCCTGTCTTTCGCCATTAGAGCTTCACCCCACGTGCCAGAATCTGAGTAACAACGGCGTCAATACCGCGTACGTCGATGACCTTGATGCCCCTGGCAGAAACCTGCAGGGTTACGTTGCGGCGCAGGGAAGGAACCCAGTAGCGCTTCTTCTGAATATTCGGATCGAACCGTCGCTTGTTGCGGCGGTGCGAGTGCGAAATGCTATGCCCAAAGCCCGGCTCGGCTCCGGTCACCTGGCAATGTGCTGCCATGATCACTCCTAATAAATATGTGGATAAGGTTCACTGGTGCAAACCGTGCGCTGAGGCAGCGTCCGCCCTTGGACAGCATTATTCCCACACAACATTTTCATGAAGGATGGAAAGTGCTCTCCGGCGAATACCCGAATGCACGCAACTTGAGCCCCTAACTACCGGCCCGCGGGAGGATAATCACCGCAAACCGGAGCAATTGCACACGCTCCGCGCCACCTAGCGCCTACCCAGTCTAGACGGTGAACGGCGATTATGGCTAATTGGCATACCATACCTGCCGCAGGAAGCGAACGGGCGACGCGGGGATGAATTCCCCGATGTACTTCCGGGACGAATTGGGCCGCCATGTGGACAGGCATGGGGCTGCTGCCTTGATGAAGCACGACGGCGTGACTCACCGCATCAGCGCGGCTGCCGGAACCATCCGGGCCAAATGCCCCAGACCCGTGGGTGCCGCCCTGTAACCGGCGGAATAATCCCGCAGGGGTCCACGTTCAAGCCACTGAGGTTCTGCCCAGCGGCCCAACAGAGCCGAGAGTCCAGCAGAGTCGAGTACGCCGGACATGTTTGAAAGGAAGAACCATGCAAACATTGGGAATCATTGGAAGTGGCAACATTGGCTCGGCAGTCGCCCGGCTCGCCGTTGCCTCGGGCATGAACGTGATCATCGCGAACTCCCGCGGACCAGAGTCTCTCCACCAGCTCATTGAAGAGCTCGGGCCACTTGCCAAGGCTGGCACAGTCGAAGACGCTGCCAACGACGGAGACGCGATCGTGCTCTCCATTCCGCTGCTCGCGGTCAAGGACCTTCCTGCCGGACTGTTGCGGAACAAACTTGTCCTGGATACCAGCAATTACTACCCGTACCGCGACGGTCGCATCACAGAACTCGATGCCGAGGTCATGACAACGAGCGAACTGGTGCATGAATGGCTCGTTGGCGCCCGTCACGTCAAGGCGTTTAGCAATATCCTCGCCCACCACATCCCGCTTCTTTCACGTCACAATGGCGCCGCCGACCGCTCCACCCTTCCCATCGCCTCCGATGACGTCGACGCCAAGCGTGAGGCGGCGGCAATCCTGGACCGGCTCGGATTCGATGCCCTCGATGCCGGAACGCTCGCTGACTCGTGGAAATTCGAGCCCGAGTCCGCCGGGTACACGCGCGTTTACCTCGCCGACCCGGGCACACCCGACGATCAGCTGCTTTCCGCCGAAGCAGGCCCAACGTCGGCCGCTCAGCTCCACGTGGCGCTGGAGTCTGCCACCCGGGTGAAAGTCGCAGACCGTCTCTTCTAAGTTCCCCGTTCACCGGTGGCTTGAGAGGCGTCGCGCCGCACGCTGGAGGGTCGACGCCGTCGTACTCGTTTTGGTGTGATTTATGGCGTTGTTGGCGCGCGGAATTCGGGCCAGCGGGCGGAGAGGTTGTCGCCGGAGGACACCCCGCGCAGGCGGCGGCTGACCCAGGGGCCCACATATTCCCGGGTCCAGGCGGCATTGTCCCTGAGTGTTTCCGCGGTGGTGCGCATCGGGATGGGCAGCATTTCCGGCAGGGGGATGCGGGCGGTTTCGCCGAGCTGTTCGAGCACCCTGTTGGCCATGTTGATGTGGCCGGGGGTGGACATGTGCATGCGGTCGATGCCCCACAGGCGCCAGTCGTCGTATTCGCGGAAGCGCCAGTAGTCGACGAGTTCGGCGCCGTGCGTTTCGGCGACCTCGCGGACCAGCTCGTTGTAGACGGCGGTGCGCCCGCGGATGCTGGCGAAGACCTTGGAGGAGCTGGCGTCGTAGCCGGTGAAGACCAGAACGCGGGCGCCGGTGGCCGCCAGTTTGGCGATGCCGTCCGAGTAATTGGCGATCATGGCATCGATGTTGACCTTGGGGCGCAGGATGTCGTTGATGCCGGAGTAGATGGTGACAAGCGTGGGCTTCATGGCCACGGCAACGTCAATTTGTTCCGTGAGGATCTGCTGCATCTTCTTGCCGCGGATGGCGAGGTTGGCGTATCCGACGGTTTCGTCGGGACGGGCCAGGGCAAGCTGCTCGGCGGTCCTGTCGGCCCAGCCGCGGACCTGGTTGGGGAGCGTGGGGTCCGTGTCACCGAGGCCTTCGGTGAATGAATCACCCAATGCCACATATCGTGCTGAAAATTCCATGCTTGCTCCTTGCCGCCTGCAGTACCCGGCCGCAGCGGTTTTGCGCACGTGACGTCTTCGCTGTTGGCGCGCTGCGGGGTCCGGGATTGATCATGCCAAGTCTATGCGTGGCTGGCCGCCCGGCCCGCTCCCTGCATGGCCCGGCCGGCTGCAGCCCCGGAAGGGCCGGCGGCCCGGGACCAGCGGCCCGGGCGCAGCGGCGACTATGACGCAAGTTCCAGGGCCTCGTCGGCGCGCGCGTCTTCGCCGGCCGCAATCAGTGCGGCATACGCTCCCCCGGCGTCTCGCAGCGCCGACGGTGTCCCCACCTCGGCAAGTTCGCCCGCTGCGAGGACAGCCAGCTGGTCGGCATCCTCCACGGTCGTGAGCCTGTGGGCAATCGTCAGCGTGGTTCGGCCAACAGCCAAGTGGTCGAGCGCCAGCTGGACGGCCGCCTCGGTGGTGTTGTCCAAGGCCGAGGTGGCTTCATCCAGCACCAGCACGCGGGGGTTGCGCAGGATGGTGCGGGCAATGGCCAGCCGCTGCTGCTCTCCGCCGGAGAAGCGGTGCCCGCGGGCACCCACCAGGGTGTCGAGGCCCTCAGGGAGTCCGGCCACAAGGTCTGCGATTTGTGCAGAAGCCAAGGCCTTCCAGAGAGTGGCGTCGTCGGCGTCCGGGGCGGCCAGCTGCAGATTCTCGCGGATGGAGGCGTGCACCAGGTAGCTTTCCTGCGACACCACACCCACAATGCGGGCGAGCACGTCCGGGGCAATGTCGCGCACGTCAACGCCGTCAATCGTGACGCGGCCGCCGGTGACATCGTGCAGCCGGGGCAGCAGCGCACCCAGCGTTGACTTGCCCGAACCGGTGGGGCCAACCACGGCGGTCGTAGTGCCGGCAGGCAGCGCAAGGTTGATGCCGCGCAGAACGTCGGCCCCGTCGTCGTACGCGAAACGGACGTTTTCAAAGCGGACCTCGCCGCGCACCGTGGCCGGGTCCAGCGGAACCGGGTTTTCCGGGGCGGTGATGTCGGGGACCATGTCCAGGTATTCAAAGATGCGGCTGAAGAGCGCCATGGCCGTGACCCATTGGACGCCGAGGTTCAGCAGGCCCATGATGGGGCGGAAAACCGTGGCCTGCAGCGCTGTGAACGCCACGACGGTGCCGATGGTCATGGTGCTTCCGGGCAGTCCGCCGGCGAAGTAAATCACGGCGGGGATGGCCGAGAAGATGATGCTCATCGTCGCCATCCGCCAGCGTCCCGCCAGCTGCGAGCGCAGTTCCAGGCCAATGAGGCGTTCGGAGCTTTCGGTGTAGCGGACGGCGTCGCGGCCGGTGGTGCCGAGGGTTTTGGCCAGGCGCACGCCGGAGATGCTCAGCCCCTCCTCCACATATGTGTTCATGGTGGCGAGTTCGGCCTGCCGGGTGGAGGTGATGTCGCGGCGCAGCAGGGCCACGCGGCGGGAAAACCAGACGGCCGGCGGGATCACTATCAGCGAAAGCAGCGACAGTTGCGGGGAGAGCACAATCATGGCGGCGGCGGTGGCCACGACAGTGGTCAGGTTTGAGGCGACGCCGGTGGCGGTTGAGGTGATGACCGACTGCATGCCGGAGATGTCGTTGTTCAGGCGCGACTGCACCTCGCCGCTGCGGGTCCTGGTGAAGAACGCGAGCGACTGTTTCTGCAGGTGCGTGAACAGCCGGGTGCGCAGCGTGTGCATGATTTTTTGGCCCATGGCCGTAGTCATCCACGTCTGGATCACGCCGATGAATGCGGTTGCGGCGGCCACGGCGATCATTGCGCCGGCCAGCCACGCGAGCATTTTCAGGTCCTTGTTCGGCAGGGCCGTGTCGATGATGCTGCGCACCAGGAACGGCTGCGCCAGGCCAACAATGCTGGAGACGCTGATCAGAAGCACGACGGCGGCGATGGTCACCTTGTGCGGCGCGAACAAGGCCGCGATGCGCTTCAAACTCACGGGATGGAGCTTGACCTGCTTCTTGTCGGCAGGGTCGATGCGGCCGGGACCGCGGGAGTTGAAGTTTGCTGGGCCGGATTCTTCACGGCTGGGTTTTTGTTTTTGCTTGAGGATGTTCTCCGTCATATGCGCCACCTCCAAATGGTGTGCGGGGTGCGGGACTCGCACCAACTAATAGCGAGGTTACCTCACTATGTGGTTGGGTGTCAAGTTTAGTATGCTGTTTGCATGGCCCCTACTGACGATGCACCCGACCTCGGCGAACTTTTTCATGCGGCATTTCGTGGACTGCGCCGCACCTGGGCCGAACAGCTGGCACCGTGGGAACTGACGCCGCACCAATGGCGGGCGCTCATGACCTTGCTGCGGGGGCGGCGGGCATCGGGCAGCGGTGAGCCCGGCGCTGGGCCGGGAACGGACGGGGCTGGTGGCGCTGATTGCGACGTGTCCGGCGACGTCCGATTGAAGGATCTGGCCGAACGGCTGCGCATTGCCCCGCGGTCGGCCACCGAGGTGGTCGACCAGCTTGAGGCCAAGGGTCTGGTCCGCCGCGACCCTGACCCCACCGACAGGCGGGCCACCCTGATCGTGGCCACCGCGGCGGGACAGCAGCTCTTTGCCGACGTCCAAGCCGAACGCCGCGACAAGTCAAGTGAGTACTTCGCCCGGCTCGGCGCGCAGGACCGCGCGGAGCTGGCCCGAATCTTGGGTCAGCTCCGGGATTGACCGCTTTTTCACCCCGCTGCGTCCTGGCTGATCCGCTTCATCCACGGCTTCATCCACGGCTTCATCCACGAAAAAGCGTCTGGGCCGCGAGTCAGCTGTTGGGCAACCGCTGACTCGCGGGCCTGACGCTTTTTGGCGGGATCCGGAGGGACGAACCTGCGGCCCAGACGCTTTTTCGTGGGCAGCGGAGGGACGAACCCGCGGCGCAGGCGCTTTTTCGTGGGAGGGGCGGACTGACGTGACTACGCCTGCGGCGTCCCGGCGATATTGACGAGCCACGGCACACCGAACTTGTCGGTCAACATGCCAAAGGTGTCACCCCACGGCGCCTTGGCAAGAGGTTCGGCCACGGTTGCCCCGTCGGCCAGCTTGTCCCACCAGCCGCGCAACACGGCTTCCTCGTCACCGGAAAGCGAAACGCTGGAGTTGTCCGTGAGCGCCATGGATGCGGGCAGGTCGGCTCCCATGAGCACCACGTCGTTGTCGCCGGTCAGCATGCCGTGCATGATCAAGTCCTTTTCGACCGGATCCTGGGATGCCTGGAAGTCGCCGAAGGTGCTCAGCTCCAGCGTGCCGCCAAAGACGCCGTGGTAAAACTCCATGGCATCGCGGGCGTTGTCACGGAAGTTCAGATAGGGGTTCAGTCGGGTGGCCATATTGCTGCTCCTTGATAGGCAGAACTGGATGGGCGGAACTAGTCGGTGACTGAAATTATGCCCCGATTCGGTGCCCGTGTCAGCCCCTGGCAGCGGACTTTATGAAAGCGCCTGGCCCTTCCGCCAGTAGCCCATGAACGCCACCGCGTTCCTGTCCATGCCAACGTCGCGGACCAGGTAGCGGCGCAGTCCGCGGATGGCTGCGGCCTCCCCGGCGATCCACGCGTACAGGCCGTGGCCGGT
Source organism: Specibacter sp. AOP5-B1-6 (assembly GCF_052376555.1). Taxonomy (NCBI): domain Bacteria; kingdom Bacillati; phylum Actinomycetota; class Actinomycetes; order Micrococcales; family Micrococcaceae; genus Specibacter; species Specibacter sp. AOP5-B1-6. The sequence goes on along the minus strand of NZ_JBQSVT010000017.1, from coordinate 6,243 downwards.
GGCGGCAGCAGGGGTCTCCCACAGGATGGTCGCATCAACGTCCACATCTTCGGGCTCCTCGCCCACCGCGCAGGCAGCGGGCACCACCAGGGAGCGGACCTGCCGTGACATTATCTCGCCGTGCGGGTTGTCCCCCCGTGCCAGCCACTGAACTTCCACGCTGGCCGGCGTTGCAATGTCAAGGAAGTCGGCGGCGGTGGGCACCTCAAGGACGGCATGGCCGCTGACGTGCGCGGGCAGCGTTTCAAGAATGGCGGCGATGGCAGGAACAGCGGTTTCGTCGCCCACGAGCAGTACACGGCCGGACTCGCCGGGGGCAAATTCAATGCCCAGGCAGTCACCCCACCGCGCGCACGGACCCACCAGCAGCAAGGTGTCCCCCGGTTGTGCAGAGGCTGCCCAGTTGGCCGCCGGACCGGATCCGCCGTCCAGGTGCAGGACGAAGTCGATGTCCAGCTCTGCCGGCACTGCGGGCGTTGAACCCGTGGCAGGGACCTCCGGACGCAGGGCACGAACGGTGTAGGTGCGCATTACACCGCGCACCGATTCGTCCACGGCAAGCCAGCTTTGGTACCAGTCGTCCTGCAGCGAGCCGCGGATGTTGCTCAGCTCCGGCAGCGCATGGCCGGGCGAGGGGATCATGACCTTGACGCGCAGGTCCAGGGTCTCGCCGGCGGCGTTGGAGCCGAAGAGGGCGAGGTCCGAACCCGTAAAGGTGATGCGGCGGAAATGTTCGCTCAATTGCGCCACGGCACTGACCCGCAGGTCGAAGGCGCGCATGGGCTTGATGGGATCCGCCTCGAGCCCCATTGCTGTCGAGACTGATGAAACATCCAGGATTGCCGAACTCATGCCTGTACTCCTTCCGCCGCGGGCACGAGCCCCGGCTCAACATCTGACGGCTCAACTTTTGCGGGCGCAACATCCGACAACCCAACTTCTGACAGGCGGGATGCCGCCGCATCGGCCAGCAGGGCGGCACGGCGGCCGATCGGGACAACCATGGGCGTGCCCACGACAGGGTCCGGGACCACCACCGATTCCAGGCCAAACACGTCGTGGACCAGCTCCGCCGTCAGCACCGTCGCCGGAGCGCCCTGGGCGACGATGGCTCCGGACTTCATGGCGATCAGGTGGTCCGCGTAGCGCGCCGCCAAATTCAAGTCGTGCAACACAATCGCCACAGTAATTCCGCGGCGCGCGTTGAGCTCGGACACCACATCCAAAACCTCCACCTGATGGGCCAAATCCAGGTAGGTGGTGGGTTCATCCAACAGCAGGACCTCGGTTTCCTGCGCCAGCGCCATGGCGATCCAAACGCGTTGGCGCTGCCCGCCGGACAGCTCGTCGATGCTGCGCCCGGCCAGCTCGGCCGTGCCCGTGACGTTCAGCGCGGCGGCGACGGCATCGTCGTCGTCCGGGGTCCACTGCCGGAACCAGCCCTGGTGCGGACTGCGGCCGCGCCCCACGAGATCGGCCACGCTGATGCCGTCCGGCGCCGTGGGGGTTTGCGGCAGGATGCCCAGTTCACGGGCCAATTCGCGGGTGGGCACCTTGTGAATGTCGGTCCCATTCAGATGCACGACGCCGGCACCGGCCTTGAGCAGCCTGGCCAACCCGCGCAGCAGCGTGGACTTGCCGCAGGCGTTGGCCCCGACAATGATGGTCACCTTGCCCGCAGGCAATTCGACGTCGAGGTTCTCCACGATGGACCGTTCCCCGTAGGCAAGGGACAGCCCGCGGGCGGACAGCGTGGCGGCACGCTTGCGGTCAATGGGGTGGGATGCAGTTTTGGTCATCTCAGCCTCCTTGGTTGGCGCGGTTGGAAGAGATCAGCAGCCAGAGCAGGAACGGGGCGCCCAGCGCTCCCGTGACCACCCCGACCGGCAGCGAGGCCCCGGGGATGGCGTTGACTGCCGCGAAATTTGCGGCGAGCACGATGGCCGCGCCCACCAGTGCGGACAGCGGCAGGCTGGCGGCTCCGCCGTTGAGGCGTTTGGCGATGGGCCCCGACAGGAACGCCACGAACGCGATCGGCCCGGCGGCCGCCGTTGGCAGGGCGGCCAGGAGCACACCCATGACTGTCAGCAGCACCCGGGCGCGCGGCACGTTGAAGCCGAGTCCGGCCGCGGTGTCATCGCCCAGGGACAGGCCGCGCAAGTCCCGCGACCCGATGGCGGCGAATGGCACCAGCAGAAGCAGCGCCGCGGCCAGGATGGCGACCCGTTCCCAGTTGGCCGAGTTCAGCGAGCCGGTCAGCCACACCATGATTTCCTGGGCGCTGGTCGTATCGGCCCGGGACAGCAGGAACGTGACGGCGGCCTGCATGAAGGCGGCCGCACCAATGCCGATGAGGATCAGCCCGGTGCCGCCGCGCCCCCGCGCCAGCGTGGTGATGAGCAGCGCGACGGCCAGCGCGCCAATGATCGCAGCCACGGAGATTCCTGCGCCGCGAATGCCGAACAGCACGATGGCGGCAACGGCCGTGGCGCTGGCCCCGTAGCTGATGCCGATGATGTCGGGGCTGGCGAGCGGATTGCGCAGCATGGTCTGGAAGACGGCGCCTGCCGCCCCGAAGGACGCGCCGGCCAGCAAGCCCAGGAGCGCCTGCGGCAGCTTGTTTTCCATGACGATGAAGCTCGCGCCCGGGATGTTCTTCCCGCCCAGCATGGCAACGAAGTCTGGGATGGTGACGGTGTAGCTGCCCAGCAGGATGTTCACGGCCAGCAAGCCAAGCACCAGCAGGCCCAGGCATCCGGCGAGCACGGCACGACGGCGGCGCGGGGCCTTGCGTTGTTCGCGCACCCAGGCGCCGCTTGCCAGTCCGCTGCCGGTTCCCGGGTGCATACCGGCCTGGGCGCCGGCCTGGGCGCCGGCCTGGGCGCCGGCGTCGACTGCGGCGGGCGTGCCGGTTCCCGGGCGGGCGCCGGACTTTTCCACAACGCTCACAGTTCTGCCTGCTTTCCGCGACGCACCACGGCAATGAAGACCGGGGCGCCCATCATGGCCGCCAAAATGCCGGCAGGCACCTCGCCGGGGAGAAGGATCACGCGTCCGACCACGTCGGCCAGCAGCAAAATCGCCGGGGCCGCCAGAAGTGACAACGGCAGCAGCCAGCGGTAGTCGGGGCCAACCAGGCCGCGCAGCAGGTGCGGAACCACCAGCCCGATAAAGGCGATGGGCCCGGCCAGTGCCGTGGCCGAGCCACACAGCAGCACAATGCCCACCGCAGAGACGGTTCGCCCCAGGCCGGGACGCTGACCCAAGCCGCGGGCCATGTCGTCGCCCAGGGCCAAGGTGTTCAGGAGCCGCCCGGTGGACAGCAGAATGATGGCGCCCACAAGCACAAACGGCAGCACTGAAAGGACGGAGTCCCATGATTTCCCGGCGAGCGCGCCCACCTGCCAGCTGCGGAACAGCTCCAGGGAGTCCTGACTGGTGACCAGCATGGCACTCATCAGCGATCCCATGCCCGCTGCCATTGCGGCCCCGGCCAGGGCAAGTTTCACCGGGGTTGCCCCGGTGCGGCCCAGGCTGGCCACCGCATAAACCACGACGGCGGCAACTGCACTGCCGCCGAAGGCAAACCACAGGTAGCTGGAGACACCTGCCGCGCCAAAGAAGAAGATGCCGGCCACCACGGCCAGTGCGGCTCCGGCGTTGATCCCCAGGATGCCGGGATCCGCAAGGGGGTTGCGGGCAACGCCCTGCATGGAGGTTCCGGCCAAGCCCAGCGACAAGCCAACAACCAGGCCTGCGACGGTGCGCACCATGCGCGAGGAAACCACGGCGTGCTCGCCGTTGGTCGGGTCAAAGTTGAACACGGCGTCCACCACTGCCGGCAGGGGAATGCTGCGGGCGCCCACGGCCAGCGACAACAGGACGACCAGGACCAGAACGGCAACCAGCGCCATCAGCCACACGAGGCGGCGCCGGTTGCTGAACGTCCGCGCCCCGGGGGCGGCTCCCTTGCCTCCGGGCGCAGCTCCGGGCTCAGCATTCCGCGCTCCGGGCGCAGCTTCGGGCGCAGCAACGGAACCCGGCGTGCGGGTGCCCCGGGTGACCCCGGCGGCAGCGGAGGAAGGCAGCGAAGCCGTTTCCGGCGTCGAACCTTCCTTCGCAACAGCTGGTGCGCTTGTCACTGGCGGCTTCCTTAGGCCTTGTCCGCTGCGGCGCCGAGCAGGGGCAGGAACTTGTCCAGCGTCCACGGCAGGCTCAACGGGGACGAGGCGGAGATGGAGAGCGTGAGGGTGTTGTCGGAGTCAGTGACAAAGGCGCCCTTTTTGACGGCCGGGATCTGGCCCAGCAGGGGATCCTTCACGATCGCATCCTTGGCCTTCTCATCGGCCACCCAGCTGACAAACACCTGGGAATCGAGTTCATTGGCCTTCTCGGCGGACCAGGGCAGGAAGAAGGCATCGACACCCTTTTCCGCTGCAACGATGACCGGTGCCAGCTCCATCCCGATGCTGCTCAGGAACTTGGGCCGGTTGTCCCCGGAGGTGAAGACGCTGACGGCTTCCGCGGCGCCGGGGTCCAGGTTGCCGTAAATGAAAGTCTTGCCCTTGATGGACGGGTACTTTGCGGCCTGGTCCGTGATGGTCTTCTCGGTGGCGGCGATGAGGTCCTTGGCCGCTGCCGACTTGCCCAGTGCCGCGCCGATCATGGTGGTGGAATCCTGCCATGACGTGCCATAGGCGGTCTTCGGGAAGGCGATGACCGGGGCGATCTTGCTCAGCTTGTCGTAGTCTTCCTGGGTCAGGCCCGAGTAGGCGGCCAGGATGATGTCCGGGTTGGTCTTGGCGATTTCGGTGAAATTGACGCCGTCGTCCTCCGAGTACAGCGCGGGCGCCTTGTCGGTGCCGATGGCGGCGCCGGCCTTTTCCAGGGCGGCATCCTTCCATGGCGTGGAGCCTTGTTCGTTGCCGCCCCATTCATTTTTGGGCATGCCCACCGGGACAACGCCCAGGGCGATGGCAACGTCGTCGTTGACCCAGGAAACCGTGGCCACGCGCTGCGGGGCCGACTTGATGACGGTTTCACCATAAATGTGCTTGACCGTGACGGGGAAGGTGTCAGTGGAGGCCTGCGTGCCTTGTGGGCTGGAATCGCCCACGGCACCGGTTGAGCAGCCTGCCAGTCCGACTCCCAAAGCTGCAACAGATGCAAAAAGGCCCAGCTTCAGGCCCTGACGACGTGAAAATTCCAATGCATGTCCTAACGATGACCCCACCACAAGGCTTGCCACGCTTAGGCAAGCCTTAGCTACGTTACGGCATTAAATTGCATTAAGAAACATTTTGCTGCCCTATTCCGCGTATGGGCAATCTCACATTTGCCTACGGAGCAACGGTGGGGTGCGGCCGGGACGGGCGCGCCGGACCAAGTTTCGCAGCTAGGGCGCGGGCGTGCGCAGCGTCCAGTGCGACTCATCCAGGCCCCGCATGAGCTTGCGCCCGATGCGGGCCAGGTCGGCAACGTCGCGTGCGTCCAGCCGGTCAAAGACCACGGACCGGACGGTTTCCACATGCACGGGCGCCAACTCGCGAACGAGCTCCAGCCCGACGGCGGTGATGGTGACCTCGGTGACGCGGGCATCCTCCACTTGCACCGACCGCTCCACATAGCCGCGACCCTGCAGCTTCCGCACCACATGCGACAGCCTGGACAGCGATGCGCTGGTCCGGGCTGCCAACTCGCTCATGGGCAGGGTCGCCGTCCCGGCCTCCGAGAGCATGGCCAGGACGTTGTATTCAAAAAGGGACAACTTGGCTGCCTGCTGCAGCGGGGCCTCGAACGCGCCGGGCAGCAAGGTCACGGTGGACAGCAATGCCAGCCACGCAGCACGTTCGTCGGCGCTCAACCAGCGCGGATCCATCTCAGTCATGGCGCCATCTTTCCACGATTCCGGCACGTCGAAGCAGCACCCCGCACTTTTACTTGACACTTCAGCCATTCAAGCGGCCGGCCCGGCACATCCTCGATTCCGGAAATGCCGCCGCTCCCGCATTATGCCGCGGTGCACCCTCCGGCGGCATAATGCGGGAGCGGCGGCATTTATCGCACTTTCCCACTCCAGGCATCAGCTGCGCCGGCGTGTACTACGCGCGGTCGACCGTCATCGCGCGGAAGACGGGCTCCAGCGACGCCGGAACAGGTTCATACATACCCCGATCGGGGCCCGAAAGCATGGACGCCTGATTCCAAATCTCCGGAGTCACGCCGGAAACGGTCGGACTCTAG